>NZ_JBFLKW010000001.1:0-285449 GCF_040743205.1 Corynebacterium sp. 045007 | reverse complement strand
GTGTACTTCTTGCGCTGTTGACTCACAATGAACATCCTCTCCTACGGACACAAGATCCGCACAAATAGGGTGTCCACTAAACGAGGGTAACCTCAAAACAGCCTCGAAGGTGGCATCAACGCCCCCATAAAAGAACTAGCCCGCAGACACCGCGGACTATCACTACCGCATCAACGCACAGTGATGGATTGGTGGCTGTATCTACATACAGAAGTCCCTGACGATCCGGTCAAGATCGCCAGGGACCAACGATGGGGTCAAGACGCACTTTCCACAGCAACAGACCTGATCACCCACAACACCACAGCCACTACCAATGACATCGGTGCACCAGCAGAATACGACACCGCCATCGACACCAGCTACCAACACAACCTCGGCATCCAAAAAGGCTGGATCAAATAACCGCAACACGCCCGGAAAAGACACACTTTTCTTTACTTAACCCAGTTACTGACTGCGTTTATGACAAAAATGGCTCGAAAAATGGCTTGAAAGCGTCATAAACCCATACAGTTTCATATCTGCAGCCCAAGCGAACAGCCAAGCGAGCAGCCCCAGCGAGCAGACCGAGCTAGCAGCCCGTAGCTCTTTGGGGTTGTCAGAATCGAATCTCGAAGCCTGCGGTTCCCACGAAGGGCATTTCTTCGATAGTGTGGATTATCGGCTAGAATTTACGCACTGAACCAGACTTGCTCTGCACAGTGGGGGCTTGGCTCCGGAGAACTTCCCCGGAGTTTGCCCTTGAAGAATTCACGTTTGAGTTTCACTGTGCAGTATCTTTAGGTCTCATATGCACGAAGTAGCGAAGGAGCATCGTGTCTGAGGAAAACCAGACTTTCCAGGCGGCGGCTCGCCCGTCCGGTAAGCGCCAGGCGACGGGCGCGCAGACCACCGTGGCGAAGAAGCCTGCGCGTGAGAAGGAGACCAACGAGCTTTCGACTCGTAACCCTTTGGTTTTCATCAAGCAGGTTGTTGACGAGCTGCGCAAGGTGATTTGGCCGACCGGCCGCCAGATGGTCACCTACAGCATCATCGTGATTCTGTTCTTGATTGCCATGATCGTTCTCGTGTGGGGTGTGGACACGCTGGCCGGTCTGGGTGTCCGATCGGTGTTGGGTAAGTAATCGGTTATACTGTTTCGCAGTGATGCTTTTCATCCCGCCTCCGAGTTCCGGACGGCGGGATTATTCGTTAGCGCAGCTGGTGTCTGGCTGTGCGAAGTGATTGCGGATGGCATATTGGCTCTTAGGACTCTTTAGGCGAAGATGCCAATGTCGCGAACCGTTGATGTAGATACAAGAGGGGTTAGCACGACATGAATGATGGTCAGAATATTTTCTCCGACGCCCAGTCCGCGGATGCTGCCGCAACTGAGCAGGATGCGCAGGACGCACCGGCTCAGGTAGAAGCTTCGGCCGAGGGTGCAGTCGCAGCCGCAGCCGACGCAGCCGCAGCTGACACTGCTGCAGCAGAAGCAGCGCCGGCAGAGGAGACTGCCGCTGACGCTGAGGCACAGGCAGCTGCTGACGCAGATGCCGAGTACCGTAAGCGCCTGCGCGAGTTCCAGCGTGAGCTCAAGCGTCGTCCGGGCGACTGGTACATCATCCAGTGCTACTCCGGCTACGAGAACAAGGTGAAGACCAACCTGGAAATGCGCGCCCAGACCATGGGTGTCGATGAGCAGATCCACGAGGTCATCGTTCCGGTTGAGGAAGTCGAAGAGCGCAAGGACGACGGCAAGAAGAAGATCGTTAAGCGCAAGCTGCTGCCGGGCTACGTTCTGGTTCGTATGAGCCTGGATGACCCGTCCTGGTCCGTCGTCCGCGACACCCCGGGTGTTACTTCCTTCGTCGGTAGCGAGGGCCAGCCGTCCAAGGTCAAGATTCGCGAGGTCGCTAAGTTCCTCATGCCGAAGGAGACCATCACCGCGGACGCCGCTGAAGAAGCTGCAAATGCCGACGGTGAGCTGGCTGTCGCAGCGGCGCCGCAGGCGGAGAAGAAGGCCGTCGCCATCGACTATGAGGTCGGCGAGTCCGTCACCATCCTGTCCGGTCCGTTCGCATCTGTGGCTGCGACCATCTCCGAGATCGACCCGGACACCGGCCGCATGAAGGCTCTGGTTTCCATCTTCGGCCGTGAGACCCCGGTCGAGCTGGGCATCGATGAGGTCGAGAAGCTGAACTAGGCCCGACCTCAAGCCAGGCGCAGAGCCAAGCGGAGAGCACCGCCAAGCCAAGCGCCGAGCAAGGCACCAGCTAGCTCGCTCGCGCAACCAATCCGGTAACGGATTTTGATGCACGCCATACGCTGCGGTAACGTAGCCAGGCGTGCATTTTTGTGCCTTGAGCACAGATGCGCCAAGTAATTCGTATCCCCGGTGGCTGGCACCAACTCAATGACCAGCGCCAGTGGCCATGATGGTCGAGGGCGCAAGGGTCGTCGTAAAGCGTCGGCATCCGGACGGGGTGAGTCGCCTTTTCATCGGGGCGGCGTGCCCCGGTAACTAGGAAGTAGGTTAATCCGATGGCTCCGAAGAAGAAGCTTTCTGCGATTATTAAGCTGCAGATTCAGGCTGGTCAGGCTAACCCGGCTCCGCCGGTTGGTCCGGCACTGGGTGCCCATGGTGTCAACATCATGGAGTTCTGCAAGGCTTACAACGCAGCAACTGAGAACCAGCGTGGCAACGTTGTCCCGGTTGAAATCTCCGTCTACGAAGACCGCTCCTTCACCTTCGTTCTGAAGACCCCGCCGGCAGCTAAGCTGCTGCTGAAGGCCGCTGGCATTCAGAAGGGCTCTGGCGTTCCGCACACCAACAAGGTCGGTTCCGTGACCTGGGAGCAGTGCAAGGAAATCGCCGAGCTGAAGAAGCCGGACCTGAACGCTAACGACATCGAGATGGGTGCACGCATCATCGCCGGTACCGCTCGTTCCATGGGCATCACCGTCGAGGGCGCTAAGTAAACCGTCAGCGTTTAGCTGCTCCTTCATCAAGTGGTAGGGCCAGCTTCGGCCCGCTACACACCACAATCCAACCATTTCACTTAATTGAGATTGGACTTTTCATGAGCAAGAACTCTAAGGCATACCGCGCCGCCGCCGAGAAGATCGACGCCGGCCGCATCTATTCTCCGCTCGAGGCCGCTAACCTGGCCAAGGAGACCTCCTCCAAGAACTACGACGCCACCATCGACGTCGCTATCCGCCTGGGCGTTGACCCGCGCAAGGCTGACCAGCTGGTTCGCGGCACTGTCTCCCTGCCGAATGGCACCGGTAAGACCGTCCGCGTTGTCGTCTTCGCTGCTGGCGAGAACGCCACCAAGGCTGAAGAGGCTGGCGCTGACTTCGTCGGCTCCGAGGAGCTGATCGAGAAGATTCAGGGCGGCTGGACCGACTTCGACGCTGCTATCGCTACCCCGGACCAGATGGCCAAGGTTGGTCGCGTGGCTCGCATCCTCGGCCCGCGTGGTCTGATGCCGAACCCGAAGACCGGCACCGTTACCCCGGATGTCGCTAAGGCTGTCACCGAGATCAAGGGCGGTAAGATTTCCTTCCGCGTCGACAAGGCTGCAAACCTGCAGGCTGTTATCGGTAAGGCTTCCTTCGACGCTGAGAAGCTGGCCGAGAACTACGGTGCGCTTATCGACGAGCTGATGCGCCTCAAGCCGTCCGCTGCTAAGGGTAAGTACCTGAAGAAGATCACCGTCTCCGCCACCAACGGCCCGGGCATCCCGGTTGACACCAGCGTGATCAAGGACTACACCGCCTAAATCAGCATCAGCCGATAGGCGAGTGTGCTCTTCACGAGTCACTCGAGAGTGACTCTGAGCAAAGCTCTTTAAAACCGCCGCCGCGCGCACTTTCCCACAGTGTGTAAGGTGGCGGTTTTGCATTGGCATAAGGGGTATCGATAGCGCGGTGGGGGCTTGGGCGCGGTAGACGTCGTAAAGCGAATTGCTAATCCAAACAACTAATCCAGGCGAAATGGACTCACAGCCAAAGTTTGTTGCTTAAAATCGCGATTATGACGTTAATTTTGGAACCCGAAGAAGGGCTGGAGGCGCTCGGCGAGATTAATCGCCTGGCGCAGCTCGACGACGGTTCCGGAATTATTGAACCGCAGCTCATCTCGTATCTCGACTCGTTGGGCGACGACGCCTATGACATGCCCTGCCTGCGCATCGCAGGACAGACTCTGCTGGGCGAGGTACTGACGGGGCTAGGGGAGGACGAGCGCGTAGCTGAGGTCCTTCGCCGCAATATCCAGGACTCTGTGGTGCTTCCGGGGATGAGTGAGGAGGAAGCTCTACAAGCTCGGGCGGCGCAGGTCGTGGTCGTGCGGCTGTTGCGCATCATTGCGCGGATGGAGGCCGTCGAGCTGCGTAATGTCGTGGCGCAGCAGTGCCTGGCATCGCAGATCCCGCCGGTTGTGCGCGTGGCACTGACACTCACCGTGGATATTCTCGACGCCGCCAGATTGGACGCACATCCCGACGACATGGTGCGCGTGGTGCTCGACTACGCCGACCAAGTGCTCTGGCTTGCCGACGACGACCTGAATGCGTACTTTGCCGAGCTCGAGATGATTGTCCAGCAACGTGAGAAGGACCTGGAGTTCGGCCGCTTCGGAGAGCCAGGTGCGGCGCGGTTTGGATAGGCGATTTGGTTAATTGCCAGGGTCTGGTATAAAGTTTCTTCACGAAGTTTGACTGGCTTCCAATCGGTACCAACATCGGGTTGGGAAGATGGAGGTTGGTACTCAAGTTTCACCGAAGACCGTCGGTCATTCGCTTTGAAAGAAGCGGATTGAAGGTTTCATTGTAGGAATACAGTGAGCGGCCCACGCAGGAGGACTTGGAAGCGCTTGCGCAGTTTGACTTCACCTGTTGACCTTGGGGTTGGCGGAGTTGAAGTGGAACATGCCAAAAGAATTGTGCGCCCCATCCTTGTGCGAGGATTGGGGCGTTTGTTGTATTTGCGCAACAGAATCCTTCACTTGGCCGAGCGGAAAATTGCAAAGACCAGGAAGGAGGCGAGAGTACACATGGCAGCAAATGCTGAGAAGATTGCAGCTGTTGCAGCGCTGAAGCAGGACGTCGAAGAGTCCAACGCTATCGTGCTGACTGAGTACCGCGGCCTGTCCGTTGCGGAAATCACGGAACTGCGTCGCGCCCTCGGTGCTGATGTTAAGTACTCCGTCGCCAAGAACACCATGATCAAGATCGCTGCCGACGAGGCAGGGATTGAGGGTCTTGATGAGCACCTGAACGGCCCGACTGCAGTCGCCTTCATCAAGGGCGAGGCTGTGGATGCGGCTAAGGCGATTAAGAAGTTCGCCGGTGACAACAAGAACCTCGTGATCAAGGGCGGCTACATGGACGGTGCTGCAATGGATGCAGCACAGTTCGAGGCTCTTGCGGATATGGATAACCGTGAGACCACGCTGGCAAAGCTGGCTGGTGCCTTCAACGGCGTTCTGGCGAACGTCGCTGGCCTGCTCGACGCTCCGACCTCCTCGGTTGCCCGCCTTGCTGCGGCACTCGAGGAAAAGAAGTAATCCCGAGCGGCTCGCGATCTACGCGAACTAAATCACGCGAAAAACTTTTCAATATCACTTTGACGGCTTCGACCCCAGGGATCTCTGAGGGGAGCGGCCGCACCACACTCATAGGAGAATATCCATGGCTAAGTACACCACTGAGGAACTGCTCGAGGCTTTCAAGGAAATGACCCTCGTTGAGCTCACCGAGTTCAAGAAGGCTTTCGAGGAAGAGTTCGACGTTACCGCTGCTGCTCCGGTTGCAGTTGCTGCTGCAGGCGCTGCTGGCGGCGAGGCTGCTGCTGAGGAGAAGGACGAGTTCGACGTCGTCCTCGAGGACGCTGGCGCTAAGAAGATCGGCGTTATTAAGGCTGTCCGCGAGATCGTCTCCGGCCTGGGCCTGAAGGAGGCTAAGGAGATGGTTGAGTCCGCTCCGAAGGCTATCCTGGAGGGTGCTTCCAAGGACGACGCTGAGGCTGCTAAGGCTAAGCTGGAAGAGGCTGGCGCAAAGGTTGCCCTCAAGTAATTCAATTACTTGCCTCGGCCCCGGTAGTGGCCTAAAGCTACCAATTATGACCGCCAATTCTGGGCTTCGTGCCCGGGGTTGGCGGTTCTTTTGTTTCTGGGGCCTTTGCTAACCCGCCTGACCCGGGCAAAACCTCACTAATCTCACCCGTCACAGGGAGTTGAGGCAAAAACCAGCCCACTCATTGTCTTGATTACCCTTATTGGCCTGTAAAGTATCTAACATGCTCTCACGGCCGAGAATTCTGTCTATCCTTCTGTTGGGTCTAGGCACCGCACTGCTTGCTGCTGGCATTTTGCTGCCCAAAGTGCTCAATGTTGATCCCAAAATGCCGCTTGACCTGCCGCCGGTGTCGTATACCCTGCGGGCGGAAGACGGCGTATCCACCAGGATTAACGAAGAGGGCAAGCGGGAAGAAGTGCACTCGCCGCTGCAGCGACAGCTTCACGGCGTGCTCATCGAACCCGCGGATGCGGGCAAGGTTTCGCTCCGTGTCGGCGTGACTGAAATGCGTGAGCTTCCCCCTGAGGTTATCGGCACCGACCCGCTGACGGAGCTTATCGAGGCCAATATCTGGACGGTGACCATCGACCGACTCACCGGCGAGGCGCTGGCTCCTGCGACGCTTGTCGACCGCATGGCGGGCGTTCCACGGTCAGTGGCTTTCGAGGGGAACTGGGTGAAGCTCCCGGCCGACACGGAGGAAAAGGAATACCTGATCTTTGATGATCTCCTCCACGATTCCTTACCAGCAAAGTTTGTCGGGGAAGAGGAGCGCGGTGGTAACCGTGTCCTGCATTTCCGTCAGGACATTGAGAAGACGAATCTCGCCCAGAAGTACCGTTCTTATGTCTCTCAGCTAACCCAGGATGACAAGTCCGGCTTCCTCCAGTACCAGGGCACCCGTGATTTGTGGGTTGAGCCCAAGTCTGGCTCGGTCATCGATATGGCCGAGGACATCCACCTTTGGTGGGAGACCCGCGACGGCGAGCCGATCATGGACTACCTGCGCTTCAACGGCAAGATGGACGAAGGCCTTTCCAATCAGCTTCTCTTTGGCGCAATACAGAATTTCCAGCGCCCAGCTCTAGAGCCGTGGTCAATCGGTCTCATTGCGTCCGGTTCAATTCTGGTGTTCATCGCAATCGTGGGCATCGTGCGTCCTTCGACCCGTCGTAAAGCAGAGTAACGCTTTACGACGGCCATAGCGCCCAGGCCTCATCGTTATATCGGTAACGGGTGAATGCGACACGCCCGATTTGTCAAGTTGTACTAGACAACTGCCAGTTTTTGATATAGGCTAAATCGTTGCGCTGGAATTAGTGTATCTGTCGCCAGCTCTTTTATAGTTTGCGCTCGGAGCGCGGGGCTATTATGTAGCACCGTTTTTCGTGCATCTAGCTGTTAAAGGAGTTGCTGCGGCGCCGCCGTTAGGGCTCGGGGCTCGCCTTTAAAGGCTGGTCTTGGAGGCCAAGTGGCGGGGGAATCACTTTCGTGTGTGACCAAAGGTTAGACGCAAAGTATCCCGGTGCGCAACAGAAATAATTCCTGCAACTTGAATCGCGTATAAACCAAGCGGGCGGAGCGCACCACCGGTTGCCGGTGTGCTCCACCGCGTGAGGTGCTGGAAGGACGCATCTTGGCAGTCTCCCGCCAGACCAAGGCAGTAACCGGTATTCCCGGAGCTTCGAAGAGGTACTCGTTTGCAAAGATTCAGGAGCCGATTGCGGTTCCTGGTCTGCTCGACCTGCAGCGTGAGTCTTTCGCATGGCTCATTGGCACGCCTGAGTGGCGTGCTCGTCGCCAGGAGGAGCTCGGAGAAGACGCTCGGGTTACCAGCGGTCTCGAAGATATTCTAGAAGAGCTCTCTCCAATCGAGGACTACTCCCAGAAGATGTCCCTGACGCTGTCGGACCCATGGTTCGACTCCGTCAAGAACACCGTGGATGAGTCCAAGGATAAGGACATCAACTACTCGGCTCCCCTCTACGTCACCGCGGAGTTCACCAACCGCGAGACCGGCGAGATCAAGAGCCAGACCGTCTTCATCGGTGACTTCCCGATGATGACGGACAAGGGTACGTTCATCGTCAACGGAACTGAGCGTGTCGTTGTTTCTCAGCTGGTGCGTTCTCCGGGCGTCTACTTCGATGAGACCATCGACAAGTCCACCGAGCGCCCGCTGCACTCGGTGAAGATTATTCCGTCGCGCGGTGCGTGGCTGGAGTTCGACGTCGACAAGCGGGACACCGTCGGCGTTCGTATTGACCGTAAGCGTCGCCAGCCGGTCACGGTTCTGCTGAAGGCTTTCGGCTGGACCACCGAGGAGATCAAGGAGCGCTTCGGCTTCTCTGAGATCATGATGGCCACCCTGGAGAAGGACGGTGTTGCAAACACCGACGAGGCTCTGCTGGAGATTTACCGCAAGCAGCGCCCGGGTGAGCCGCCGACGCGCGAGTCCGCGCTGGCTCTGCTGGAGAACAACTTCTTCAAGCCGAAGCGCTACGACCTGGCTAAGGTCGGTCGCTACAAGGTCAACCGCAAGCTGGGTCTGGGCGCTGATGCCTCCGGCGAGATGGTTCTGACCGAGCAGGATATTGCTACCACCATCGAATACCTTGTGCGCCTGCACGACGGCGAGAATGTTATGACCTCGCCGGAAGGTGTCGAAATCCCGGTTGAGACCGACGATATCGACCACTTCGGTAACCGTCGTCTGCGTACTGTAGGCGAGCTGATTCAGAACCAGGTCCGCGTGGGTCTGTCCCGCATGGAACGCGTGGTTCGTGAGCGCATGACCACTCAGGACGTGGAGTCGATCCAGCCGACCACCCTGATTAACGTGCGCCCGGTTTCCGCGGCTATCCGTGAGTTCTTCGGTACTTCCCAGCTGTCCCAGTTCATGGACCAGAACAACTCGCTGTCGGGTCTGACCCACAAGCGTCGTCTGTCCGCACTGGGCCCGGGTGGTCTGACCCGTGACCGTGCTGGCCTTGAGGTTCGAGACGTTCACCCGTCCCACTACGGTCGCATGTGTCCAATTGAGACCCCAGAGGGGCCGAACATTGGTCTGATTGGTTCGCTGTCCTGCTACGCACGCGTGAACCCGTTCGGTTTCATTGAGACTCCGTACCGTCGCGTCCGCGATGGTGTCATCACCGACGAGGTCGACTACCTCACCGCTGATGAGGAAGACCGCTACGTCGTCGCGCAGGCCAACACCCCGATCGACGAGAACGGCCACTTCGTTCAGGAGACTCTGTCTGTTCGTAAGAAGGGTGGTGACGTCGAGTCCGTCCGCGCCGATGAGGTCGACTACCTCGATGTTTCCCCGCGTCAGATGGTCTCTGTGGCTACCGCCATGATTCCGTTCCTCGAGCACGACGACGCTAACCGTGCCCTGATGGGTGCGAACATGCAGCGCCAGGCTGTGCCGCTGCTGCGTTCGGAGGCTCCGTTCGTCGGTACTGGTATGGAGCAGCGTGCTGCTTACGACGCCGGCGATGTCATTGTCGCTTCGGCCACCGGTGTGGTCGAGACCGTGTCGGCTGACTTCATCACCATCATGGACGATGAGGGCCAGCGCCACACCTACCTGCTGCGCAAGTTCGAACGCACCAACCAGGGCACCTGCTACAACCAGAAGCCACTGGTTGACGAAGGCCAGCGTGTTGAGGCCGGCCAGGTCATCGCTGACGGTCCGGGTACCGACAACGGTGAGATGGCACTTGGTAAGAACCTGCTCGTGGCATTCATGCCGTGGGAAGGCCACAACTACGAGGACGCCATCATCCTGAACCAGCGCATGGTTGAGGAGGACATCCTGACCTCGATTCACATCGAGGAGCACGAGATTGATGCCCGCGACACCAAGCTGGGTCCGGAGGAAATCACCCGTGACATCCCGAACGCATCCGAGGAGATGCTGAAGGATCTGGATGACCGCGGTATCGTCCGCATCGGTGCTGACGTTCGCGACGGTGACATCCTGGTCGCTAAGACCACGCCGAAGGGCGAGACTGAGCTGACTCCGGAGGAGCGCCTGCTGCGCGCTATCTTCGGCGAGAAGTCCCGCGAGGTCCGTGACACCTCCATGCGTGTTCCGCACGGTGAGTCCGGCAAGGTCATCGGCGTCCGCGTCTTCTCCCGTGAAGACGATGACGACCTGGCACCGGGTGTCAACGAGATGGTCCGCGTCTACGTTGCGCAGAAGCGCAAGATCCAGGACGGCGACAAGATGGCAGGTCGCCACGGTAACAAGGGTGTTATCGGCAAGATCCTGCCGCAGGAGGACATGCCGTTCCTGCCGGACGGCACCCCGGTCGACATCATTCTGAACACCCACGGTGTTCCGCGTCGTATGAACATCGGCCAGGTCCTCGAGGTTCACCTCGGCTGGCTGGCGAAGGCCGGCTGGAGCATTGAGGGCGACCCGGATTGGGCTAAGCGTCTTCCGGCAGACCTGCACGACGTTCCGTCCGACTCCCTGGTCGCAACCCCAGTGTTCGACGGTGCTGAGAACGAGGAGCTCGCTGGTCTGCTCGCGTCGTCCCGCCCGAACCGTGACGGCGAGGTGCTGGTCAACGCTGACGGTAAGGCCACGCTGTTCGACGGCCGCTCTGGCGAGAAGTTCCCGTTCCCGGTTTCGGTGGGCTACATGTACATGCTGAAGCTGCACCACCTGGTCGACGAGAAGATTCACGCTCGTTCCACCGGTCCGTACTCCATGATTACCCAGCAGCCGCTGGGTGGTAAGGCCCAGTTCGGTGGTCAGCGCTTCGGTGAGATGGAGGTGTGGGCAATGCAGGCATACGGCGCTGCCTACACCCTGCAGGAGCTGCTCACCATCAAGTCCGATGATGTGGTTGGCCGCGTCAAGGTCTACGAGGCAATCGTGAAGGGCGACAACATTCCGGATCCGGGTATTCCGGAGTCGTTCAAGGTGCTTCTGAAGGAACTGCAGTCGCTCTGCCTGAACGTTGAGGTCCTTTCGGCCGACGGCGTTCCGGTTGAGTTGGGCTCCTCCGACGATGAGGAACTCGACCACGCGACCGCATCCCTCGGCATTAACCTGTCCCGCGATGAGCGTTCCGACGCTGACTCCGCATAGTTTCTCGCTTAACGACGAAACATTGCGTGAGTATCAGGGTCGGGAAGCCCTAACTCGCGAATAACCCAACACAGACGACAACGTACAAAAACCTCCGCAGAGAATTTGGTTTCCGCATTACTTCGATGCGGAGGGAAAGGGAAAACAGGTGCTCGACGTCAACAACTTTGACGAGCTCCGGATTGGGCTCGCTACCGCCGACGACATCCGCCGCTGGTCTCGCGGTGAGGTCAAGAAGCCCGAGACGATTAACTACCGTACGCTGAAGCCGGAAAAGGATGGCCTTTTCTGTGAGCGTATCTTCGGCCCGACCCGTGACTGGGAGTGTGCTTGTGGTAAGTACAAGCGCGTTCGCTTCAAGGGCATCATCTGTGAACGCTGTGGCGTTGAGGTGACCAAGTCGAAGGTTCGCCGTGAGCGCATGGGCCACATTGAGCTGGCCGCTCCGGTCACTCACATCTGGTACTTCAAGGGTGTGCCGTCCCGCCTCGGCTACCTGCTCGACTTGGCTCCGAAGGATCTGGAAAAGATCATCTACTTCGCCGCCAACATCATCACTTCTGTGGATGAAGAGGCTCGCCACAACGACCAGGAAACCCTCGAAGCAGACATGCTCGTGGACAAGAAGCTGGTTGAGGACGACCGCGACCAGGAGCTGGCCGAGCGTGCCCAGACCCTGGAAGAGGATCTGGCTGAGCTCGAGGCAGCCGGTGCCAAGGCTGACGCCCGTAAGAAGGTTCAGTCTGCAGCCGAGCGCGAGATGCGCCACATCCGTGAGCGCGCCCAGCGCGAGCTGGATCGTCTCGACGAGATTTGGAACACCTTCATCAAGCTCGAGCCGAAGCAGATGATTATCGACGAGGGTATTTACACCGAGCTCGTCGACCGCTACGAGGACTACTTCACCGGTGGTATGGGTGCTGAGGCTATTCAGACCCTGATCCGCAACTTCGACCTGGCCAAGGAGGCCGAGGAGCTGCGCGAGATTATTCGCGACGGCAAGGGTCAGAAGAAGATGCGCGCCCTCAAGCGCCTGAAGGTTGTCACTGCATTCCTGCAGTCCGGCAACGACCCAGCCGCTATGGTGCTCGACTGCATCCCGGTGATTCCGCCGGAGCTGCGCCCGATGGTGCAGCTCGACGGTGGCCGCTTTGCGACCTCGGACTTGAACGACCTCTACCGTCGTGTCATCAACCGCAACAACCGCCTGAAGCGCATGATCGACCTCGGCGCTCCGGAGATCATCGTCAACAACGAGAAGCGCATGCTTCAGGAATCCGTTGACGCACTGTTCGACAATGGACGTCGCGGCCGCCCGGTCACTGGTCCGGGTAACCGCCCGCTGAAGTCCCTGAGCGACCTGCTCAAGGGTAAGCAGGGTCGTTTCCGTCAGAACCTGCTGGGTAAGCGTGTTGACTACTCCGGCCGTTCGGTTATTATCGTCGGCCCGCAGCTGAAGCTGCACCAGTGTGGTCTGCCGAAGCTGATGGCACTTGAGCTGTTCAAGCCGTTCGTGATGAAGGAGCTCGTGGCCAAGAGCTACGCGCAGAACATCAAGAGCGCGAAGCGCATGGTTGAGCGTCAGCGCCCAGAGGTGTGGGACGTCCTCGAAGATGTCATTACCGGACACCCGGTCCTGCTGAACCGTGCACCTACGCTGCACCGCCTGGGTATTCAGGCTTTCGAGCCGGTCCTGGTTGAGGGTAAGGCAATTCAGCTGCACCCACTGGCATGTGAGGCTTTCAACGCCGACTTCGACGGTGACCAGATGGCAGTCCACCTGCCGCTGTCCGCTGAAGCACAGGCCGAGGCTCGCGTCCTGATGCTGTCCTCGAACAACATTCTGTCGCCGGCTTCCGGTAAGCCGCTGGCTATGCCGCGTCTGGATATGGTCACTGGCCTGTACTTCCTGACGCTGGAGAAGCCGGAGCTGCCGGGTGGCCACCAGGATGCCACCGAGGACGCACCGGAGCAGGGTATTTACACCAGCCCGGCCGAGGCCATCATGGCTTACGACCGCGGTGCAATTGGTCTGCAGAGCCCGATTAAGGTGCGCATCAGCCACCTGCGTCCGCCGGCCGAGATTGAGGCCGAGCAGTTCCCAGACGGTTGGAACAAGGGCGATACCTGGCTGGCTTCGACCACGCTGGGCCGCGTTATGTTCAACGACCTGCTGCCGTGGAACTACCCATACGTCGAAGGCGTTATGGCTAAGAAGCCGCAGGCTGCGATCATCAACGACTTGGCTGCCAAGTACCCGATGATTACGGTCGCTCAGACCGTCGACAAGCTCAAGGATGCTGGTTTCTACTGGGCTACCCGTTCTGGTGTCACCATTGCTATGTCTGACGTGCTGGTTCTCCCGAACAAGCGGGAGATCCTGAACGGCTACGAAGAGAAGGCCGCCACGGTGGAGAAGAAGTTCCGCCGCGGTAAGCTCTCGGCTGCTGAGCGTCACGAGTCGCTGGTTAACCTGTGGAAGGCCGCGACGGCTGAGGTCGGTGAAAAGGTCGAGGCTCTGTACCCTGATGACAACCCGATTCCGATGATCGTGAAGTCGGGTGCTGCCGGTAACATGGGCCAGATTCACTCGCTGGCCGGCATGAAGGGCATGGTTACGAACCCGCGTGGTGAATACATCACCCGTCCGATTAAGACCTCCTTCCGCGAAGGCCTGTCGGTTCTCGAGTACTTCAACAACTCGCACGGTTCCCGTAAGGGTCTGGCCGATACCGCGCTTCGTACCGCTGACTCGGGTTACCTGACCCGTCGTCTGGTTGACGTTGCACAGGACGTCATCGTTCGCGAAGAGGACTGTGGTACCCACGATGGTGTCATTGTCGAGATTGGCGAGGATGTTCTGGACGCAGCCGGCAACCCGACCGGCGAGATCCGTCGTGCGAAGTATGTCGAGACCGCCGCGATTGCTCGTGTGCTGGCAGCCGATGTCACCGACGCTGAGGGCAATGTCCTTATCGCAGCTGACACCGACCTGAACGACGACCACATCACCCTGGCTCTCAGCCACGGTGTCAAGGAAGTCAAGGTCCGCTCGGTTCTGACCTGTTCCACCGCAACCGGTGTCTGTGCCAAGTGCTACGGTCGCTCGATGGCAACCGGCAAGCTCGTCGACATCGGAGAGGCTGTCGGTATTGTCGCTGCGCAGTCCATTGGTGAGCCGGGTACCCAGCTGACCATGCGTACGTTCCACCAGGGTGGTGTCGGTGGCGACATTACCGGTGGTCTGCCGCGTGTCCAGGAGCTGTTCGAGGCCCGCGTGCCGAAGAACAAGGCTCCACTGGTCCGCGAAAACGGTCGCGTGCACCTGGAGGAGGACGAGCACTTCTACACGCTCACCCTCATCCCGGATGCCAACAGCGAGGACGAGGTCGTATACGACAAGCTGTCCAAGCGTCAGGGCCTGGCTGAAATCACTGTCGATGGCCGTCGTCGCGCCATCCGCGATGGTGACCACGTGGTCAAGGGTCAGCAGCTGCTCAAGGGCGCTGCCGATCCGCACGAGGTCCTCGAGGTTCTGGGCCGCCGAGGCGTCCAGCGCCACCTCATCGAGGAAGTCCAGTCGGTCTACCGTGATCAGGGTGTGGCCATTCACGACAAGCACATCGAGGTTATCGTCAGCCAGATGCTGCGCCGCGTGATTGTGTCTAAGCCAGGTGACTCCGAACTGCTGCCAGGTGCACTGGTCGAGCGCTCCACGGTCATGGCGAAGAACCGCGAGATTGTCGCCTCCGGTGGCAGCGTCATCGAAGGCCGCCGCGTGCTGATGGGTATTACCAAGGCATCGCTGGCCACCGAGTCCTGGCTGTCCGCCGCCTCCTTCCAGGAGACGACGCGCGTGCTTACCGACGCCGCTATCAACAAGCGCTCGGATAAGCTCATCGGCCTGAAGGAGAACGTGATCATCGGTAAGCTGATCCCGGCTGGTACGGGTATCTCGCGCTACCGCAACATCACGGTTGAGCCGACTGAGGAAGCTGCCCGCCAGGCAGCCGCCCCGTTCGCTTCCTTCGGCGAGGGCTTCTACGGTGCCGAGGACACCTACGGCATCGATCAGGTCGGTTCCGCAGTTCCGCTGGATGACATCGGAACCTTCGAGTAGAAATCAATAGCTTTGCGGCAGCGGCTGGGGGAGCGGGAGAATTCCCTCGGTCACTGTCTGGCAAAGCACCTCGCCTGACAGTTGGGGCTTCGTGCGCTAACTGTTAGGTGGCAACCGGAAAAATCCTCCGGCACAGTTGTGGCTTACTAGCGGATTGCTAGTTCGTCACGGTCGTGCCGGAGGATTTTTCTTTGTCGAGGCAACCCAACTGGAAAACTCGGCTGGAGACTGAAGAAAGGCGATAGGAACAGAGGCAGGGGCAGGGGAGGGAGGGCTAGGGGCCCGTCCCGGCCTCCCTCCTCTACATCTTGAGAGCCTCTGCAATCGGAGTGTTGCCCTCGTTGAAGTTAATCATGCGACCAACGGTAGCCTCGTTGAACACGGTCTGCGCGATGACATTGGCAACGGTCGCACGAGCGACCTCGCCTGCCTTGTCCGCCGTGGTGTCGATGGAATCCTGGCCCTCGTTGAGCGTGAGCGCACTCGGGCCGAGAATGGTCCATTCCAGGTTTGAAGCGCGCAGCGCTTCGTCGGCTGCAGCCTTGGACTCGGCATAGGCAAAGAAGCTGTGATCCTCTGGAACGCCATGGTCGTGGCCCGCACCAAAGTAAGAGACCATCACGTAGCGCTTAACGCCAGCCTGCTCGGCTGCGGCAATCGAAGTAATAGCTGCGTCGCGGTCGATCGCGTACGTCCGTTCTGGTGAACCTCCACCAGCGCCGGCGGACCAAATCACAGCGTCGTGCCCGCTGAGAAGGTCCGCAAACTGTTCGGTCGAGAGACTGGCGATGTCGTAAACGGCTGGTGTGGCGCCGAGAGCCTCGATATCCGGAACCTGGTCGGGGTTGCGAATAACAGACGTGACCTCGTAGCCATCGTCGATAAGTAGGGGAGTAGCGATTTGGGCCACCTTGCCGTGGCCGCCAATGACAATAACCTTCTTAGACATGTCCCCACCTATACGCTGCCAGTACACTGCTGGCAATGAAGAAGGCATTCGCCTGTGGTGAACATGGCGATTAAGTTTCTCCAGCGCTGATGCAGGACAGTACTATGGGCAAACCGAACGGACGGCAGAATTGGCCGCGTTATCGATTCAAACCGGCATAGTAACGTCTGCGTCTTTTGGGGCGAGGCGCGCCGTGCTGAACACCCAAAAATTTGATCACCAAGCCCACAAGCGCTCAAAGTGCTTGAAATTTATAGGCCATTACCAGGGTGTTTGGACTAAACCCGCAGCTCGCGTACTGTTATACAACGATCCCAGAAAAGAATTGGGAACTTGAGACATTACCCAGTAGGCCAGCGAGAGCGGCTGACTGGGTTTCGCACGTTCAAAATCCCTCCATTTCTTGCGTTCAACCGATGGGCTCACCACTGGATGAGTAATAACTTTTCTTGTGATGCATTCACACGGAAGGTGGTTACTCCGCTGCGGTTGGCATCGGTCGTGAGAATGTCCAGCGAGGATTGAAAACAGAAAGAGGCTTCATGCCCACTATTCAGCAGCTGGTCCGCAAGGGCCGCCATGACAAGAAGGCTAAGGTTGCAACCGCAGCTCTGAAGGGTTCCCCTCAGCGCCGCGGCGTTTGCACCCGTGTTTACACCACCACCCCGAAGAAGCCGAACTCGGCTCTTCGTAAGGTCGCTCGTGTCCGCCTGACCTCCGGTGTCGAGGTTTCGGCTTACATTCCGGGTGAGGGCCACAACCTGCAGGAGCACTCCATGGTGCTCGTTCGCGGTGGTCGTGTTAAGGACCTCCCGGGTGTCCGCTACAAGATCGTCCGTGGTTCCCTTGACACCCAGGGCGTCAAGGACCGCAAGCAGGCTCGTTCCCGCTACGGCGCAAAGAAGGAGAAGTAAGCCATGCCACGTAAGGGCCCAGTACAGAAGCGTCCTGTCGTCAACGACCCGGTCTACGGCTCCCCTCTGGTGTCGCAGCTGGTCAACAAGGTTCTGATCGACGGTAAGAAGTCGACTGCAGAGCGCATCGTCTACGGTGCACTTGAGATGTGCGAAGAGAAGACCGGTACTGATCCGGTGCTGACTCTGAAGCGCGCAATCGAGAACGTCAAGCCGGCTCTTGAGGTTCGTTCCCGCCGTGTTGGTGGCGCCACCTACCAGGTCCCGGTCGAGGTTCGTCCGGGCCGTGGCACCACCCTGGCACTGCGCTGGCTGCTGATGTTCTCCCGTCAGCGCCGTGAGAACACCATGACCGAGCGTCTCGCTAACGAGATCCTCGATGCATCCAACGGCCTGGGTGCATCCGTCAAGCGTCGTGAGGACACTCACAAGATGGCGGAAGCAAACCGCGCATTCGCTCACTACCGCTGGTAATCGCTTATCGACGGAGGCCGCGAGTGGTCACCGTCGTAAAGCAGCTGCCGGTATGTCAACGGCGCGCGTCGGTCGAGGTCCACAGATCTTTAAGGGTCACTCAATAGGGGCCAGCCCGGCGCTTACACCCGATGTCTTGCGTAGAATTTACGCAATAGGTGTACGTCACGGCGCGACTTCGCGCCAAGACGGTGGCATTATAGATAAAGCAAACCCGACCGACGGCGGATTTGACGGCCAATTGCAATCCCGTGATTGAGTCTCACCGCCAAACCGATTTGAAACGAGTGGGGAATCAAGTGGCTGAAGGTGCACTTCCCGTAAAGAAGGACCTCCACAAGGTCCGCAACATCGGCATCATGGCGCACATCGATGCTGGTAAGACGACTACGACCGAGCGCATCCTGTACTACACGGGTATTAACCGCAAGGTCGGCGAGACTCACGATGGTGCGTCCACAACCGACTGGATGGAGCAGGAGAAGGAGCGCGGTATTACCATTACCTCCGCTGCTGTGACCTGTTTCTGGAACGACAACCAGATCAACATCATCGATACCCCGGGCCACGTCGACTTCACCGTTGAGGTTGAGCGTTCCCTGCGTGTGCTCGACGGTGCCGTCGCAGTCTTCGACGGTAAGGAAGGTGTCGAGCCGCAGTCTGAGCAGGTTTGGCGCCAGGCTCAGAAGTACGATGTCCCGCGTATTTGCTTCGTCAACAAGATGGACAAGCTGGGCGCTGACTTCTACTACACCGTTGGCACCATCGTTGACCGCCTCGGTGCTAAGCCGTTGGTTATGCAGCTGCCGATTGGCGCTGAGGATGACTTCGACGGCGTTGTTGACCTGCTGGAGATGAAGGCCCTCATGTGGCCGGGCAAGGTTGAGATCGGCACTCCTGCGCAGGTCGAGGAGATTCCGGCGGACATGGTCGACAAGGCTAACGAGTACCGTGAGAAGCTCATTGAGACCGTCGCTGAGTCCGACGAGGAGCTCATGGAGAAGTACTTCGGTGGCGAAGAGCTGACCATGGACGAGATCAAGGGTGCCATCCGCAAGATGGTCCTGAACTCTGAGGTTTACCCGGTCTACTGTGGTACCGCTTACAAGAACAAGGGTGTTGAGCCGCTGCTCGACGCTGTCATTGACTTCCTGCCGAATCCGCTGGACATCGGTGAAGTTCACGGCCACCAGATGGGCGACGAGGACGTCGATATGGTCCGTAAGCCGTCTAAGGATGAGCCGTTCTCCGCTCTCGCATTCAAGATCGCTGCTCACCCATTCTTCGGCAAGCTGACCTTCGTCCGCGTTTATTCCGGTCGCGTGGAGCCTGGCCAGCAGGTCCTGAACGCCACCAAGGACAAGAAGGAGCGCGTCGGTAAGCTGTTCCAGATGCACGCCAACAAGGAGAACCCTGTTGACGAGGCAGTGGCAGGTAACATCTACGCCTTCATCGGTCTAAAGGACACCACCACCGGTGACACCCTGTGTGCACAGGATGCTCCGATTGTTCTGGAGTCCATGTCCTTCCCGGATCCGGTTATCGACGTTGCTATTGAGCCGAAGTCCAAGGCCGACCAGGAGAAGCTGAGTACCGCTATTCAGCGTCTGGCTGAAGAGGATCCGACCTTCACTGTTCACCTGGATGAGGAAACCGGCCAGACCGTTATCGGCGGTATGGGCGAGCTCCATCTCGACGTCCTGGTTGACCGCATGAAGCGCGAGTTCAAGGTTGAAGCAAACATCGGTAACCCGCAGGTTGCTTACCGCGAGACCATCCGCAAGCCGGTCGAGAAGTTCGAGTACACCCACAAGAAGCAGACCGGTGGTTCGGGTCAGTTCGCCCGCGTCATTATTGCTCTGGAGCCGTACGCTCCGGCTACTGACGAGGTGGAAGAGGGCGAGTCCACCACTTACAAGTTTGTCAACGAGGTCACTGGTGGTCGTGTTCCGAAGGAATACATCCCGTCTGTCGACGCTGGTATTCAGGACGCAATGCAGTACGGTACCCTCGCTGGCTACCCGCTGGTGAACATCAAGGCAACCCTGCTCGATGGTGCTTACCACGAAGTTGACTCCTCTGAAATGGCCTTCAAGATCGCTGGTCAGCAGGCTATGAAGGAAGCTGTTCAGAAGGCTAAGCCGGTCCTGCTCGAGCCGATGATGGCCGTTGAGGTCATTACTCCGGAAGAGTACATGGGCGAAGTTATCGGTGACATCAACTCCCGTCGTGGCCAGGTCAACTCCATGGAAGACCGCACCGGCGTCAAGGCTGTCAAGGCTCTGGTTCCGCTGTCCGAGATGTTCGGCTACGTTGGTGACCTGCGCTCCAAGACCCAGGGTCGCGCTAACTACACCATGATCTTCGACTCCTACGCTGAGGTTCCGTCCTCCGTGGCCGAGGAGATCATTGCAGCTCGTACCGGCGCTTAAATCGCGCCGGCAGGGTGGGGCACTCAATCAGAGCTGACCCCATCCCTGCACGCACTGCAGTGTCGCTCTTTTTAGGGAACGCAGTGCGAGGGTCTGCAGCTTTAGTAGATTCCCTCTAGCTTTGACTGTGCTAAGACATCGTCAGACTGTTGGCGTGTGTTAGCACAGGCAAGCTCTAGGGGGTAGCTGCTCGCAATTCATATCGTTGGGCGATTCTAAATCGCAGCTCAAATATCTAGCATTTATGCAGGTAAATGACGATATGAGTTGCTGGCCGTTACCCACCCTTAACTAGGGGGTTGGTCTGGTTTGGAAAACTCCAGTATCCTGCCCTAGTATCGAGTAACTGGCACAGTGAAAGAATAGTGCTCTTTTGCGCGCGCACGTTCCGAAGTCGTAAGCGAACAGCTTGAAGGCTTCTGATGTTGTGAAGGCGGATTGAGTGACCACAAAATTGTGGCTGCGAGAGTCGTGGCCACCTAGACCTCCAGGAGGACTAAAAGTGGCAAAGGCGAAGTTCGAGCGTACGAAGCCGCACGTCAACATCGGTACCATTGGTCACGTTGACCACGGTAAGACCACCACTACCGCCGCTATCACCAAGGTTCTGGCTGACAAGTTCCCGGACCTGAACGAGTCGTTCGCTTACGATGCCATCGATAAGGCACCGGAAGAGAAGGAACGTGGCATTACCATCAACGTTTCCCACGTTGAGTACCAGACGGAGAAGCGCCACTACGCTCACGTCGATGCCCCGGGCCACGCCGACTACATCAAGAACATGATTACCGGTGCTGCTCAGATGGACGGCGCAATCCTGGTTGTCGCTGCTACTGACGGCCCGATGCCGCAGACTCGCGAGCACGTTCTGCTGGCTCGCCAGGTTGGCGTTCCGTACATCCTCGTTGCGCTGAACAAGTGCGACATGGTCGACGACGAAGAGATCATCGAGCTCGTCGAGATGGAGGTCCGCGAGCTGCTGGCTGAGCAGGACTACGACGAGGAAGCTCCGATCGTCCACATCTCCGCTCTGAAGGCTCTTGAGGGCGAAGAGAAGTGGGTCAACTCCATCGTCGAGCTGATGGAAGCTTGCGACGAGAACATCCCGGATCCGGTTCGCGAGACCGACAAGCCGTTCCTGATGCCGATTGAGGACATCTTCACCATTACCGGTCGCGGCACCGTTGCTACCGGTCGTGTTGAGCGCGGCGTTCTGAACGTTAACGACGAGGTCGAGATTCTGGGCATCAAGGAGAAGTCCCAGAAGACCACCGTTACCGGTATCGAGATGTTCCGTAAGCTGCTGGATTCCGCTGAGGCTGGCGACAACTGTGGTCTGCTGCTCCGCGGTACCAAGCGTGAGGACATCGAGCGCGGTCAGATCGTTGCTAAGCCGGGCGCTTACACCCCGCACACCGAGTTCGAGGGTTCCGTCTACATCCTGTCCAAGGATGAGGGCGGCCGTCACACCCCGTTCTTCGACAACTACCGTCCGCAGTTCTACTTCCGCACCACCGACGTCACCGGCGTCGTTTCCCTGCCGGAAGGTGTCGAGATGGTCATGCCGGGCGACAACGTTGACATGTCTGTCAAGCTGATCCAGCCGGTCGCAATGGACGAGGGCCTGCGCTTCGCTATCCGCGAGGGTGGCCGCACCGTCGGCGCTGGCCGCGTTACCAAGATCGTTAAGTAAGGTTTCTCCCCATAGGGGAAGTGCTTTAACTTAAGTCTTAGAAGAATCCCGACTCCGCGTAAGCGGAAGTCGGGATTTTTTGTATCTGTACATACCCGACACTAGACGGGGTGGGGGCGACGCAATAGCCGTCGTCAAGCCGACTGTGCCGTAATGGGTGTGATGTACGTTGCACTTTGGAATCGTGATTTTACATTCGTAGCCCGGACGTGCTTTAATACGGAGGTTGCTTTAACAAAGGCGTTCGCGCCAATTGTTGTATCAGGCCCAGCTGGGAACCAGTACGAAATTGGACATAGCGCCTATGGTAAGGCGAGCATGACCACGTAGGGAAGTTTCTTCCCGATCGTGCCTCACGGAGAAAATGGGCGACACGCCCGACCGCGGGGGTCGGAGGTGGCATGGCAAATTAACAGCGGCAGTAGGCAAATGAAGAGCCCCACGAGGGGGACTTGTTTTCCACTGGGATTTGAGTGCAAGGCGTTATTCGTCCGCTCGAGTCATGGCCAAAAGTTAATTTGCCATGACGATCGAAGACGAAATCGCTTTGAAGTAATGCACAACCCAGTTTTAATTTCTGGCGCTGGCCATAGTTGCTGACGGCGTCGAGAAACATTGACAGGGTCGACGCCCCTTTAATTGGGGCGCGCCGACCGAGGAGAGGACAAGCGTGGCCGGACAGAAGATCCGCATCAGGCTCAAGGCCTACGACCACGAGGCTATCGACGCTTCTGCGCGAAAGATCGTGGAGACCGTTACCCGTACGGGTGCACGCGTCGTTGGCCCGGTGCCGTTGCCAACCGAAAAGAACGTTTACTGCGTTATCCGTTCGCCGCACAAGTACAAGGACTCGCGCGAGCACTTCGAGATGCGCACTCACAAGCGTCTGATCGACATTCTCGATCCAACGCCGAAGACAGTCGATGCACTTATGCGCATTGACCTTCCGGCAAGTGTCGATGTGAACATTCAGTGATCCTGGACTTTTGGTAGCGGAGACAAGATAAATGAGTGAAAACGAGATCAAGGGCATCCTGGGCACGAAGCTCGGTATGACTCAGATCTTCGACGAGGAGAACCGCGTTGTTCCGGTTACCGTCGTTGAGGCTGGGCCGTGCGTAGTGACTCAGGTGCGCACTAAGGAAACCGACGGCTACGACGCCGTCCAGATTGCATACGGCGAAATTGACCCGCGAAAGGTCAACAAGCCGGAGGCCGGCCACTTCAAGAAGGCCGGTGTGACCCCGCGTCGCCACAGCGTTGAGATTCGCACCCCGGACGCTTCCTCTTACGAGGTCGGCCAGTCCGTTGGTGTCGATATCTTCGGCGAAATTGAGTACGTCGACGTCACTGGTACCTCTAAGGGCCACGGCTTCGCCGGTGGTATGAAGCGCCACGGCTTTGCTGGCCAGGGTGCCGCTCACGGTAACCAGGCTGCTCACCGTCGTGTTGGTGGCATTGGCGCTTGCGCCACGCCAGGACGCGTCTTCAAGGGCAAGCGCATGGCAGGCCGCATGGGTAACGACCGGGTCACGACCCAGAACCTGAAGATCCAGAAGGTTGACGCTGACGCGAACCTGCTGCTCATCAAGGGCGCAGTTCCGGGTGCACGCGGCGGCCTGCTGGTTGTTAAGACTGCCACGAAGGGTGGTGCTCACGCATGACCAACCTCAAGCTAGACGTACACACCGCTGAAGGCGGCGTGAACGGTTCGGTTGAGCTTCCCGCTTCCGTGTTCGACGCGGAGGTGTCCATCGCCCTGATGCACCAGGTTGTTGTCGCGCAGCGTGCAGCAGCTCGCCAGGGCACCCACAAGGTCAAGACCCGCGGTGAGGTTCGCGGCGGTGGCCGCAAGCCGTGGCGCCAGAAGGGTACCGGTCGCGCTCGTCAGGGTTCGATCCGTGCTCCGCACTGGACCGGCGGTGGCGTTGTCCACGGCCCGGTGCCGCGCGATTACAGCCAGCGCACCCCGAAGAAGATGATTGCAGCTGCTCTGCGCGGCGCACTCTCTGACCGTGCTCGCCACGACCGCATCCACGTTGTCGAGGAACTGGTCCCAGGCCAGACCCCGTCCACCAAGGCAGCTCGTACTTTCGTCGAGCGTCTGACTGAGCGCCGCAACGTGCTCGTCGTTCTGCCGCGCGAGGACGTCAACTCGTGGAAGTCGGTTCGTAACCTGCCAGGTGTCCACATTCTGTCTGAGGATCAGCTGAACACCTACGATGTTCTGAAGGCCGATGACGTTATCTTCGCCGTTCAGGCACTCAATGACTTCATCACTCGCACCGCCGGTAAGGAGGAGAAGTAATGGCTACCATCGCAGATCCCCGCGACATCATTGTTGCACCGGTAGTGTCTGAGAAGTCCTACGGACTCATGGAGCAGGGCGTTTACACGTTCCTGGTCCACACCGACGCTAACAAGACCCAGATCAAGATCGCGGTCCAGGAGATTTTCGGTGCCAAGGTCGCTTCCGTCAACACCCTCAACCGTGAGGGCAAGCGCAAGCGTTCCCGCACCGGCTACGGCAAGCGCAAGAACACCAAGCGCGCCTACGTGACTCTCGCGGCCGGCAGCGATCCCATCGACATCTTCGGCGGTTCGGCAGCCTAGCCGCTAGCCGACGAGGAAGTTAAGGAAGAGCAAAAGTATGGCTATTCGTAAGTACAAGCCGACTACGCCGGGTCGCCGCCAGAGCTCCGTCTCCGAGTTCAGCGAGATTACTCGCTCGACTCCTGAGAAGTCTCTGCTGCGCCCGCTGTCGAAGACTGGTGGCCGTAACGTTCACGGTCACATCACCACTCGCCACAAGGGTGGCGGACACAAGCGCCAGTACCGTGTCATCGACTTCCGTCGTAATGACAAGGACGGCATTCCGGCAAAGGTCGCTCACATCGAGTACGACCCGAACCGTACCGCCAACATCGCACTGCTGCACTATGCAGACGGTGAGAAGCGCTACATCATCGCTCCGAAGAACCTGAAGCAGGGTGCCATCGTTGAGTCCGGCGCTAATGCCGACATCAAGGTTGGTAACAACCTGCCGCTGCGCAACATCCCGACCGGTTCCACTATTCACTGCGTGGAGCTCAAGCCAGGCGCTGGTGCACAGCTGGCACGTTCTGCTGGTGCTTCTATTCAGCTTCTCGGTAAGGAAGGCAAGTACGCAGTTCTGCGTATGCCGTCCTCTGAGATCCGTCGCGTCGACGCACGTTGCCGTGCAACCGTCGGTGAGGTCGGAAACCAGGATCAGATCAACATCCGTTGGGGCAAGGCCGGCCGTATGCGCTGGAAGGGCTGGCGCCCGACTGTCCGCGGTGTTGTCATGAACCCGGTCGACCACCCGCACGGTGGTGGTGAGGGTAAGACCTCCGGTGGTCGCCACCCGGTTTCCCCGTGGGGCCAGAAGGAAGGCCGCACCCGTAAGCCGAACCGTCCGAGCGACCAGCTAATCGTTCGTCGCCGTCGTACCAACAAGAATAAGAAGCGCTAAGGAGGGAACTGAGAATGCCACGCAGCCTTAAGAAGGGCCCGTTCGTCGATGAGCACCTCCTCGCGAAGGTCGATGCACAGAACGAGAAGGGCACCAAGCAGGTCATTAAGACCTGGTCTCGCCGCTCCACGATTCTCCCCGATTTCATCGGCCACACCTTCGCCGTTCACGACGGTCGCAAGCACGTGCCGGTGTTCGTGGATGACTCTATGGTCGGCCACAAGCTGGGCGAATTCGCCCCGACCAAGACCTTCAAGGGTCACGTCAAGGATGACAAGAAGGGACGTCGATAAGCCATGAGCAACGACATTACTTCTGCACGCGCAACTGCGCGCTTCGTCCGCGTTACTCCGATGAAGGCACGTCGCGTCCTGGACACCGTTCGCGGTAAGTCCGTCGACGAGGCACTGAACATCCTGGAGTACGCTCCGCAGGGTGCTGCTGATCCGGTCGCCAAGGTTGTTGCGTCTGCAGCTGCAAACGCTGAGAACAACTTCGGCCTGGACCGTCGTACTCTGGTCATCTCCGAGGCTTACGCCAACGAGGGACCGACCATGAAGCGCTTCCGCCCGCGTGCGCAGGGCCGTGCTTTCCACGTCCGCAAGCGCACCAGCCACATCACCGTGGTCGTCGAGAGCCAGAAGGAAGGTGACCGATAGTGGGACAGAAGATCCATCCACACGGTCTTCGCCTCGGTATTTCCAGCGACTGGAAGTCCCGCTGGTACGCCGACAAGCAGTACGCTGACTACCTGGCCGAGGACATCAAGATCCGCGATCTGCTGTCCACCGGTCTTGAGCGCGCCGGCATCTCCGATGTCGTTATCGAGCGCACCCGTGACCGCGTGCGTGTGGACATCCACACGGCACGCCCGGGCATTGTTATCGGTCGTCGTGGCTCCGAGGCTGACCGCATCCGCGGCCAGCTCGAGAAGCTCACCGGCAAGCAGGTTCAGCTGAACATCCTCGAGGTCAAGAACATTGACGCGGATGCGAAGCTGGTCGCTCAGTCCATCGCTGAGCAGCTCGCCAACCGTGTCGCTTTCCGTCGTGCAATGCGCAAGGCTATCCAGTCTGCAATGCGTCAGCCGCACGTCAAGGGCATCAAGGTTGTCTGCTCCGGTCGTCTCGGCGGTGCCGAGATGGGCCGCACCGAGCGCTACCACGAGGGTCGCGTTCCGCTGCACACCCTGCGTGCGGAGATCGACTACGGCACCCACGAGGCTCACACCACCTTCGGCCGCATTGGCGTCAAGGTGTGGATCTACAAGGGTGACGTGATCGGTGGCCGTCGCGAGTCCGAGATCAACGCCGGCAACGACCGCCAGCGTCGCGGCAACGACCGTCCGCGTCGTGGTGGCAAGCGTCGTCAGCGTGCATCTGAGAAGAAGGAGGGCTAATTCATGCTCATCCCGAAGCGCGTTAAGTTCCGTCGCCAGCACCGCCCGACCCGTTCTGGTATGTCCAAGGGCGGCAACAAGGTGACTTTCGGTGACTACGGTCTCCAGGCTCTCGAGCCGGCCTACATCACCAACCGTCAGATTGAGGCAGCGCGTATTGCTATCAACCGCCACGTCAAGCGTGGTGGTAAGGTCTGGATCCAGATTTTCCCGGACCGTCCGCTGACCCAGAAGCCACTGGGTGTTCGTATGGGTTCCGGTAAGGGCCCGGTCGAGAAGTGGGTAGCAAACGTCAAGCCGGGTCGCATCATGTTCGAGATGTCCTACCCGGACGAGGCAACTGCTGTCGAGGCACTGAAGCGCGCAGGCGCTAAGCTGCCGATTAAGACCCGAATCGTTCGGAAGGAGGATCAGTACTGATGTCGAACGGCATTCCCGCCCACGAGCTTCGCTCGCTGGATAACGATGACCTGGTTGCCAAGCTCAAGGAGTCTAAGGAGGAGCTGTTCAACCTCCGTTTCCAGAGCGCTACCGGTCAGCTGACCAACAACCGCCGTCTCCGCACTGTCCGCAAGGATATTGCTCGCATTTACACCGTTATGCGTGAGCGCGAGCTCGGCCTGTCTGCTGCACCAACCGATGGTGATGCAGCATGAGTGAGGAAAACATGAACACCACCGAGGCTGGCGCACGCAAGGTGCGCACCGGTTACGTCGTGTCCGACAAGATGCAGAAGACCATCGTCGTCGAGCTCGAGGACCGCAAGCAGCACGCCCTGTACGGCAAGATCATGCGCACGAACTCTAAGGTCAAGGCGCACGACGAGAACGAAGAGGCTGGCGTGGGCGACCGCGTCCGCATCGAAGAGTGCCGTCCGCTCTCCAAGGACAAGCACTACCGCCTGATCGAGATCATCGAGAAGGCTAAGTAAGACCCGTCAGCTGAGCAATCAGCTCGGGCTTTACGACGAGAACCCCGTCGCGGGAAACACGAAAGTGTTTTCTGTGGCGGGGTTTTGTTTTTTAGAAAGCCATGTTCCTTTGTATTTCTAGTCCGCTCAGTCCAGGTTTGATGGGTTTTTATCTCTGATAGCATTGGCCAGGATTTGTGCTTTGTGAGGGGAGAAGTTCGGTGACTACTGACGTGACCAGGATTGATGATCGAGATCTTGAGTCCGCGCTTCGCTCACATGACGTGGCTACGCTGTCGCGGCTCTTAACTGATATTGAACCCAAGGCTGCCGCTCGAAAGATGCGCCGCCTCAGCCATGAGGAACGTGCGCTGTTCTACCGCACACTCCCGAAAGACACGGCGGTTGAAACCTTCGATGAGCTGAACTCGGCTCTGCAGGCGCACCTGATTGACAGCCTCCGTGATCCTGAAGTCACCGCAGTTTTTGCGGACATGGAACCGGACGATCGAGCAGAGCTGCTCGACGAGCTGCCTGCGTCTGTCGCTGCAAAACTGCTCGCCGATCTGCCGGATGATGAGCGAGAGCTGACCAACATCGTCCTCGGCTACCCCGACGGTTCCATTGGGCGTCGGATGAGCCCGGAGCTGGTGTCGCTTCACGACTATATGACGGTGGGGGAGGCTCTAGAGACCGTCTACAAACATCTGGATGATGCCGAATCGATCTACACCCTGCCGGTGTCGAACCGGAAGCGTCGGCTGGTGGGCGTGGTTAGTCTTCGTGAATTGATGCGTGCCAGCAGCGATATCCAGGTTGCGGCTATCTTGCGGAAGGCTGATTACGCAGAAGCTACCGAACCCGAAGAGAAGGTAGCCCGCATGTGCGCTGATCGTAAGCGCCTAGCTCTGCCGATTGTCGACAGCGAGCAGCGTGTTATCGGTCTGCTCACGGTCGACGACGCCCTCCGGATTCTGGAAGAGGCAGACTCCGAGGACCAAGCTCGTATTTCCGGTTCTGAGCCTCTGCGCTTGCCCTATCTCGCGACGCCCATTTTCGAGATTGTTCGCTCTCGTGTGGTGTGGCTGCTCGTGCTTGCTATCGGTGCAACATTGACCGTGCAAGTCCTGGAAACTTTCGAAGAGACTCTTTCTCAGATGGTGGTTCTCTCGGTATTCGTGCCGCTGCTGATCGGTACGGGTGGCAATACCGGTAACCAGGCAGCAACTACGATTACGCGTGCGTTGGCGCTGGGGGATGTCCAACCCCGCGATATATTCAAAGTCATTCTCCGCGAGGTGAGAGTCGGTGCCTTCCTCGGTTTATTGCTTGGTACTCTCGGCCTGCTATTGGCTGGCTTGGTTTACGGCTGGGACATTGGCCTAGTGATTGGCCTGACGCTGCTGGGTATTTGTACTCTCGCGGCAACTGTCGGTGGCATCATGCCGCTGATTGGTAAGAAGTTCGGCATTGACCCAGCCGTCTTCGCTAACCCGTTCATTACAACTCTCGTCGATGCCTCCGGTCTGATCATCTACTTCCTGATCGCTAAGTCAGTATTGGGAATCTAGTCCCGTCGCGCAGGGGACGTCGGCGGTATAGAAAAGAGACCAACCGCGCCATAATGGTGGCCATGAACAATGGCAACCATAATCACCGCACTTGGAAAGAAATTATCGCCGCCGATCCGCAGCATTCCCGCCGCTACGCCAACCGCTGGCGGGGATTCGTGCGCGAGGGCCGCGATATTGACGGCGAGGCGCGGTTGGTGGATGCAATGGCGCCACGCCACGCTCGAATCCTGGATGCCGGCTGTGGGCAGGGGCGCGTCGGCGGTTACCTGGCGAAGGCTAGTCATCGAGTCGTCGGTGTCGACGTCGACCCCTATCTCATCGACGAGGCAAAGCGACAGTTCCCGGACGCGACGTGGTTGGTAGGGGACTTGGCGCAGCTGCCGCACGTGCTTGACGACGGGCTGGAGAACACACCCCACGATGACACGGCATCCGCCTTCGACGTCATCATTTGCCCCGGCAATGTGCTGACTTTCGTAGCGCCAGAAGACCGCGCGAAAGTACTGCAGGGCTTCGCGGAGGTGCTGAATCCGGAGAACGGTCGTGCCATTATCGGCTTCGGCGCTGGCCGTGGTTGGGACTTTGCCGATTTTGAAACCACTGCGCAGAAGGCTGGGCTCACCGTGATTCAGCGTTATTCCACGTGGGATCTTCGTCCCTTTGACGATGAGTCTCAGTTCCTGGTTGCAGTGCTTGAGCGAGCTAAATAGAGCGGACTAAGTAGTGCCGCCTAGGAATCCTTGGCCAGCAGTTCCTCGACTTCGGTTTTCGTCGGCGGCTGAGCTCCCTTACGGGAGACAGTAATGGCAGCCGCGGCGGTCGCATAGTGCAGAATCTCGCGCCACTGATCTGGTGATACGGAAGTCAGGTCAGCGACTGTTAGGCCACGCTTGTCGAACTGTGCCAACAGCGCGCCCATAATTGTGTCCCCAGCACCGATGGTGTCAACGACATTCGCGTTGACGGCTGGGACATCGATGCGGTTTCCGTCGGCAAGCAAAGTGAGCCCATCGCCACCTCGGGTGATGACGGCGGCCGGAACTTTAGTCAGCGCCTCTTCGCCAAGGAACTCGACTTCCTCGTCCGAGAGCTTCAACAAATTGACGTAGGGGAGCAAGCTCATGAGGAATTCGCGGTGTGCATCCGTTGCGTAAATGGGGCGAATATTTGGATCCAAAGCGACCAGGGTGCCATTGGCCGCGAACTGTTTGAGCAATTCCGCGTACCGGCTGGCACCTGGTTCTAGCGCCAGTGACAGGGTGCCGAAGCATGCGATATTCGCATCGATGTGCTTCGGCTCCACCAACGGGGTGGCCGTGCCGTCGGTGTAAAAGGTGTACGTTGCAGAGCGATCGTCGTGGATGGTGGTTACCGCCAGAATGGTCGGCTCTGGGCCACGCTGAACGTAAGAGGTGTCGACCCCTTCGTTTTCCAAGTGCTTGACCAGCTCATTTCCGAAACCATCCGTGGACAGGCGGGACTGGAAAATAACATCCGCACCGAGGCGAGAGGCCGTAACCGCGACGTTGTAGGGGCCTCCGCCTAGCGCCGGCACGTGGTTATTGAGGCTGCCAGGAGATACCGGAACGAGGTCAACCAGACCTTCGCCGCAAACACAAATAGCCATGACTTCAATAATATCGGGGGGAGGGGTATGACCTATCGGTCGAATTACCATCTGTCACCGCCGCAGGGCCGACTGAATGACCCGAATGGCCTTTTCGTGGACGGCGAGACACTGCATGTGTCTACCAGCATGATCCATGCTTTCCACATGCGTCGAAGAGAACTGGGTGGGGGCATGCGTCCGCGTCGCTCACGACAGCCGAGCGGTGGCGTCATCATCCAGATGCGCTGTATCCGGACATGCCCTATGACAAGCATGGTTGTTATTCGGGCGGCGCGGCTGTTGATGGCGATGATGTGTGGCTCTTTTATACCGGAAACTTGAAGGCAGACGGACGCCGTATACCATCGCAGAATCGGGTGCGCGCGCTTGCTCCCTCCGGCCCGGAGGGTGGGATTCATCTTGCCGATTCTGGTTATCTCATGGATTCTGGCAACGATTGAGAAGTTCTTCCATAAGCGTCTCAAGGGCACTGTCGACTTTATGCTGACACCACTGTTGACGTTGCTCATCACTGGTTTCATCACCTTTGCCGCCATTGGTCCAGTACTGCGCACTGCAGGTGAATGGCTGGGTATTGGTCTGGCGAATCTGTACGAATTCGCGGGATCTGTGGGTGGCTTCTTGTTCGGCTTGGTCTACTCGCCAATTGTCATCACTGGTCTGCACCAGTCCTTCCCTCCAATCGAGTACATGCTGTGGGATCAGGGCGGCTCGTTCATTTTCGCGACGGCATCGATGGCCAATATCGCTCAAGGTGGTGCCGCACTGGCGGTGTACTTCCTGGCCAAGAGCGAGAAGCTCAAGAGGTTGGCAGGCGCCTCCGGTATGTCGGCGCTATTCGGTATTACCGAGCCGGCCATCTTCGGTGTGAACCTACGTTTGCGCTGGCCGTTTTACATCGGCATGGGTGCCTCGGCCATTGCCTCAACCATGAAGGATGAGCCGAAGTCAGAAACTGCTGCGAAACCTGCTGTTACCGCAGAGAAGAAGTAAATCTGCCTCTCTTCGACGGTGAATCGCAGTTCCTGGTTGCAGCGCCTAAGGGGGGTAGGGCGCTGTGATCGTCGTAAAGCGGTTGCGATTCCGTGCCGGCCTGTCGTTATTCTTTTATGCGAATAATTGCAATTAACGGCACGCAGGGAAAGGCTTCGGCGGTGACGCTATACGAAACGCTGGATACGGCTGGCGACAAGAAACAGGAACTGTTGACGCAGGACTACGGACGATTTGCCGTGCGAGCGGTCCTGGCGGGTATGTACCTGACGCTCGGGACGGCCTTTGCAGCGGTCGCTGGCCAAGTAGCAGAGGGCGTCGCGCCGGGGACCGGGGGACTGGTTTTTGCGTGCCTATTCGGGCTTGGGCTGTTCGCCATTGTGGTGCTCGGTGCAGAGCTGGCGACCGGCAGCATGATGTTTGTGTCCTGGTCCGCCGCACGCGGACGCATGGCGTGGGGAGTGGCCTTTCGAATGGTGGCCGTCGCTACGTTCTACAACTTCATCGGTGCGGCGATTGTGGCGCTGGTGCTCAGCCAGAGCGCCAAGCTCGGTGGGATCGATGACACACATCTGATTTCCACCTTGACTGAGGGGAAGCTGGCCAAGCCGTTCTTCGGCGCTTTCGTAGAGGCCATGGGTGCGAACTTCGTGGTCAATATGGCTGTCCTAGGTGCACTTCAAGCCAAGGAAATCATTTCGAAGTTCGTTGTGATTCTGCCGATTATTGCAGTGTTCGTTGGGCTTGGACTCGAGCACGTGATTGCGAACTTCTCGTTGTTTTCCTTGGCCTTTTTCGCTGATCCGCATCCTGCAGCCTTCGATGGTCTGCACATAACTGTTAACTGGGTGGCCGTGTGGCTGGGCAACTTCGTAGGTGGTGGCCTGGGGATCGGCGCGGTCTACGCCTGGTTGAACCAGACGAAGACCAGCTATGTTGACTAGTTTTTGAGCTGCGCCGGAGTCTTAGAGTGCCGAGTTTCTTGAGCAGGGCTCTTATGTCAGTCGGTGTGAGCGTTTGTGGAGGTCGGCGCGCGTCAATGTCAACACCGCGGTCAGCGCAATCAATGCACAGGTCAACATCGAAATAGCCATCGAGAGGGGCAGATTGGAACCAAGCCCCACCAACGGGGAAACCGTGGCGGCCGCGAGGAACTGTGTGAAGCCCATGAGACCGGAACCTGAGCCAATTCCGATATCTCGAACCTCCTCAATTCCGAGTGCCGTGGCATTGGCGAAGATCAGCGGCATCATCGGTACCGTAATGAACAGCAACAGCCAAGTAGTGAAGAAGGTAATCCCGACGAGGGCATTAATAATCAGGCCTATCGACGTCACGAGCATGACCGTAAGGGCAACTAAAATGCCTTTGCGGGGATGAAGCCGGTTGATCATCTTGCCGTTGAGGATTGACACAAATGTCAACATCGCTGCATTGGATGCGAACACGAGAGAAAACTGAGTAGGGGTGAGCCCCAGCAGCTCCTGGAAGATAAAGGGTGACGCAGCGATATAGGAAAACATCACCGAGAAGCCACCAGCGAAAGCCAACAAGTAGCCGACAAATACTGGCCGCCGCAGCAGCCTGCCAATATTGGACAGGAGATTGCGCAGAGCGCCTGTGGAGCGTCGCTCAGGCGGCAGGGTTTCCGGAACCATCAGGATCACAATCGCGACCATCGCGACGTTGATGGCTGCGAGAAACCAGAACACGCTGCGCCAGCCGAATGCGGGGCCTAGAAAACCGCCCACAAGGGGAGCGATTGCCGGGGCGATGGAGGAAATGCCCATCAGCGTGGAGAAAGCTCTCGCTGATGCCTTGCCCGTCAAGAGGTCTGGTACTACAGAACGAGCCAGAACAACTGTGGAGCCACCAGCTAACCCCTGGAACAGGCGCATTGCAATAAGCGTGCCAATATTCGGTGCTACTGCACAGAGGATTGACGAGCTCAAGAACACCAAAGTGGCAATGAGAAGCAGCTTCTTGCGGCCCAAACTATCGGAGAGAGCGCCAATGACGAGCTGTCCAGCAGCCATGCCAATCATGAAGGTTGTCAGCGTGAGCTGAACCATCGACTCGGTCGTGGAGAACTCGCGTGCAATCTCCACGAAGGATGCCAGATATGTATCTGCGCCGAACGGGGCGGCGGCGGATAACAAGGCCAACCCGGCAAGTAGCGATACCGGTAGCGTCTGTGCTGGCTTTGTCTGAGCACTCTCGGAATGTTGATTTGTCACTGTCTCAGTATAGGGTTGCCGCAGAAGGCATAAACCATGTTGGGGGCATGAAAATAAGGGATTTTGTTGTCCCGCACGAACGTGCCATAATACACAGGTTGCGCGAAGTGACTGCGTGCTGCTCTCAACGGTCTAGAACCGTAGTAAGCACGAGGTCAAAGCGATAGGAAAGCTACCTCTAGCAGGTGCTTCCGTCGTAAAGCGTAAACGCAAGACATAAAGACCGCGTGCGTTTAGGACGGAAATCTGACGCACAATGCAACCAGGTCAGGAGAAACGCAGTGATTCAGCAGGAATCCCGTCTGCGCGTTGCCGACAACACTGGTGCACGTGAAATTCTGTGCATTCGCGTTCTCGGTGGCTCGACCCGACGCTTCGCTGGCATTGGCGACACCATTGTCGCAACTGTCAAGGAAGCTACTCCGGGCGGCAACGTCAAGGCAGGCGAAATTGTTAAGGCAGTCATCGTCCGTGCGAAGAAGGAGACCCGTCGTCCGGACGGCTCCTACATTTCGTTCGACGAGAATGCAGCTGTCATCATCAAGGCCGACGGTGAGCCAAAGGGCACCCGTATTTTCGGCCCGGTCGCGCGTGAGCTGCGTGACAAGAAGTTCATGAAGATTGTCTCGCTCGCACCGGAGGTGATTTAAGTGAAGATCCGTAAGGGCGATACCGTGCTGGTTATCTCTGGTCCGGACAAGGGTGCTCAGGGCAAGGTCATCGAGGCCTACCCGAAGCGCGACAAGGTCCTGGTCGAGGGCGTTAACCGTATCAAGAAGCACGTTGCAAACTCCGCTGCGGAGCGCGGTGCATCCTCGGGTGGCATTGTCACTCAGGAAGCTCCGATTCACGTGTCGAACGTCATGCTGTTCGACGAAGATGGTACCCCGACTCGCGTCGGTTACCGCTTCGATGAGGACGGCAAGAAGGTTCGCATCTCCCGCCGTACCGGGAAGGACATCTAAGCATGAGCGAAAATTACACCCCTCGTCTGAAGGCCCGTTACCGCGATGAGATTCGCGGCAAGATGCAGGAAGAGTTCTCCTACGAGAACGTCATGCAGATTCCGGGCGTCACCAAGGTCGTCGTCAACATGGGCGTCGGCGCTGCTGCTCAGGACAAGAAGCAGATCAACGGTGCTATCAACGACCTGACTCTGATCACCGGTCAGAAGCCGGAGACCCGTCGTGCTCGCAAGTCGATCGCTAACTTCAAGCTCCGTGAAGGCGACGCCATCGGCGCTCGCGTCACCCTGCGTGGCGACCGTATGTGGGAGTTCCTGGATCGTCTGCTGACCGTGGCTCTGCCGCGAATCCGCGACTTCCGCGGTCTGTCTGATCAGCAGTTCGATGGTCACGGTAACTACACCTTCGGCCTGTCTGAGCAGACCATGTTCTACGAGATCGACGTTGACAAGATCGACCGCCCGCGCGGTATGGACATCACCGTCGTGACCACCGCTACCAACAACGAGGAAGGCCGCGCGCTGCTGCGCGAGCTGGGCTTCCCGTTCAAGAAGTAGTTTTGCCTCTTCGGTAGCTTTTGCCTAAAGCCCCGGATGCCGCTTGGCCTCCGGGGCTTTTTGCTGCTCTGTTAACTGCTTATGTCCGTGGGGGAGTGAGGTTGCTGTGCGGGACCTGCGTAAAAGTTACCAGTGTTGCCGGTGGGAAAGTTGACCCTTTTTGGGGGTTGAAAATTAGTAAAGCCACAAGGTTTCTCAGTTGAAAGTTAGGCGTTTGTGATGATTTCGTTGTAAACTGCCATTCGTCATAGTGACGGCCGCCAAAATGCATTGTGGTCGTTATCAATTTGGGCAAGACTTAAGTGACCTCAGCTTCTGTGTGATTGAGCCAGTGGTTCTACACAGAGCGGTTCTTAAGTTAAAACGCAAAGGGATTAACTACATGAAGAACTTCTCCGTGGCCGTCCGCTCGGCTGCTATTGCAACTGTTGCGGCTCTGGGTCTGAGCTTGGGTGCAGGTGCTGCCAACGCACAGCCAGCAATGCCGGAAATGCCGAACATTCCGATTCCGGGTCTCGGCGACACCGGCCCGAAGGGCGTCAAGCAGATCGTCACCTTCGGTGACTCCTTCACCGCTAATGCCGGTAAGGGTGGCCCGCGTGGCCTGGCGCCGGGGCAGAACGTACTGGTCGCCAACTGCGCTACCGACATGGAAAACTGGCCGAAGATCGCAGCTACGAAGCTGAACAAGTCCCTGGGTGACTGGTCCTGTAACGGTCTTGGCGGCTTCCCGGGTCAGCTCCTCGCATACCTGGAGGCTTCCATCCAGTACGGCGACATCGGAGAGGGCACCGAGAAGGTTGTCCTGATGTACGGCGGCATGGACTGGGTCCAGTGGGTTGACGTGGCAGGCGAGCTTGTCGCAAAGCCGGATCCGCAGGCGCCTTCCGCGTTCAAGCAGACGCTGCGTCAGTTCACTGACCGCGTCCACCAGGTTGCCCCGGGCGCTCAGGTCGTCCTGGCGTCGTACCCTGAGTACGCCACTGATGACCAGCTGTGCCTGGTGAACACCCCGAACCAGACCTTCCCGATCCCGGCACCGGGTGCCAGCGAGATCCAGGGTGCATTCCGTGACAGCATTCGCTCCGCATCTCACCACGTAGGTGCCGGCTTCATTGACGTCTACGAGGCAACCCTCGGCCACGGTACCTGCAACCCGAACCCGGATGAGCGCTTCGTCGCCGGTTTCGCAGACCCGGTGATGGGTCCGATGACCAACCACCCGACGGTGGCTGGTGAAAAGGCAATGGGTAACATCATCGCCGACCAGCTCTACTAATTTCCTCTAGCCGGCGCCATGTCGGCTAGGAATTGAGTTCCACTGTTAATTGGTGGGGCTTCACGCCGCGAGCGGACTAACGTCCGTCTGCGGCGTTTTTGCATTTCGGCCTGTATTTGTTAGTATCACCAGGTCTGCCCTCTATAAGAGGTGCGGCAGTAAAAATGTAAGAACTTTGCTGTAGGCCCCTCGCCTCGCATCGTCTCTGGCGTCACCTGGGTGGCGAGCTGACTCGGCTATTGAACCGAGTTGGCGAACAGTAGCCCTTAAATCGCCGGAATCACGATATTGGAAATCGCTCCAACTTAAGCTTTTGCCGTGTGACAGTTGCTGTTTGCGCGGTCATTGGAGTTAGCCACGAGGTGGGAAGGAACCGCAGCGAGAAAGGAAGCGGTCACTAACCATGACCATGACTGACCCAATCGCCGACATGCTGTCGCGCGTGCGCAACGCTAACAACGCGTACCACGACTCTGTCTCGATGCCGTCGTCCAAGCTGAAGGCTAACATCGCCGAGATCCTCAAGTCTGAGGGTTACATTGCGGACTACGCAGTCGAGGATGCCAAGGTCGGCAAGACCCTGACCCTGAACCTGAAGTACGGTCCGTCCCGCGAGCGTTCGATCGCTGGCGTGCGTCGCGTCTCCAAGCCGGGTCTGCGTGTTTACGCAAAGTCCACTAACCTGCCGAAGGTCCTCGGCGGCCTGGGCGTGGCTATCATCTCCACGTCTCAGGGCCTGCTGACTGACCGTCAGGCTTACGAGAAGAAGGTTGGCGGGGAAGTCCTCGCTTACGTCTGGTAAAGGGGGAACTACACAATGTCTCGTATTGGTAAGAACCCTGTCGTTGTCCCGGCAAACGTTACTGCCCAGGTCAACGGCCAGGACGTTTCCGTCAAGGGCCCGAAGGGCGAGCTGTCTGTCTCTATCCCGGCTCCAATTACCGTTGAGCTGAAGGACAATGAGATTGTGGTCAACCGCCCGGATGACCACCGTAAGAGCCGCTCCCTGCACGGTCTGTCCCGTTCGCTGATTAACAATATGGTTGTCGGTGTGACCGAGGGCTACACCATCAAGATGGAAATCTTCGGTGTCGGTTACCGTGTCGCCAAGAAGGGCAAGGACCTCGAGTTCTCCCTGGGCTACTCGCACCCAGTCCTGATCGAAGCACCGGAAGGTATCACCTTCGACGTCGACGGCACCACCAAGCTGTCGATCACAGGTATTGATAAGCAGCAGGTCGGACAGCTCGCAGCTAACATCCGTCGTCTGCGTAAGGATGATCCTTACAAGGGCAAGGGCATTCGTTACGATGGCGAGCAGATCCGTCGCAAGATCGGAAAGACGGGTAAGTAATGAGCAACACCAACGAAAAGCGCCTCCCGGTAGGCAAGGACATCTCGACTCGTCGTCGTGTCGCCCGCGCCCGCCGTCACGCACGCTTGCGCAAGAACGTCCGCGGCACCTCCGAGGCACCGCGCCTCGTCGTGCACCGCTCTTCCCGCCACATCACCGCTCAGGTTATCGACGACTCCATCGGTCGTACCCTGGCAGCTGCTTCCACTCTGGACGCAGATCTCCGTGGCTTCGAGGGCGACAAGAAGGCCAAGAGCGCCAAGGTCGGCGAGTTGATTGCTGCTCGCGCTAAGGATGCTGGCATCGAGAAGGTCGTTTTCGACCGCGGTGGCTACCAGTACCACGGCCGCGTTGCTGCTCTGGCCGAGGCTGCCCGTGAAGGTGGTCTGAAGTTCTAATGCGCACTTACAAGTCCAACGGAAGGAATGCGTGATGTCGGAACGCGATAAGCGCGAAGGCGGACGTAACTCCGCTGACAACAAGAACAACAACCGTCGTGGTGGCCGCGGTAACGACCGTCGCCAGCAGGACGAGCGTTCGCAGTACATCGAGCGCGTAGTAACTATCAACCGAGTTTCCAAGGTCGTCAAGGGTGGTCGTCGCTTCAGCTTCACCGCTCTGGTCATCGTCGGTGACGGCGAAGGCATGGTCGGCGTCGGCTACGGCAAGGCCAAGGAAGTACCGGCAGCTATCCAGAAGGGTGCTGAAGAAGCTCGTAAGAACTTCTTCCGCGTCCCGATGATTGCTGGCACCATCACCCACCCGGTTCAGGGTGAGACCGCTGCTGGCATCGTCCTGCTGCGCCCGGCTGCTCCGGGTACCGGTCTGATTGCCGGCGGCGCTGTCCGCCCGGTTCTCGAGTGCGCCGGTGTTCAGGATGTTCTGTCCAAGTCGCTGGGTACCAACAACTCCATCAACGTTGTTCACGCAACCGTTGATGCCCTCAAGCAGCTGGTTCGCCCTGAAGAGGTCGCCGCACGTCGTGGCAAGTCCCTCGAAGAGGTCACCCCAGCACGTATGCTGCGCGCACGCGCAGGTCAGGGAGCGTGATTTCCATGGCACTGAAGATTACCCAGGTCCGTGGTACCGCTGGTACCAAGCAGAACCAGAAGGATTCGCTGCGCACCCTCGGCCTGAAGCGCATCAACGATTCCGCCGTTCGCCCGGATACTCCGGCTGTGCGCGGTCTCGTGAACGTTGTGCGTCACCTGGTCGAGGTTGAAGAAGTAGCGGGGGAGTAGGTAAACCATGAGCGAACCAATTAAGCTCCACGACTTGGCCCCGGCTCCGGGTGCTAAGAAGAAGAAGACTCGCGTCGGCCGTGGTGAGGCTTCCAAGGGTAAGACCGCTGGTCGCGGCACCAAGGGCACCAAGGCCCGCAAGCAGGTTTCGGCAGCATTCGAGGGTGGCCAGATGCCACTTCACATGCGTCTGCCGAAGTTGAAGGGCTTCAAGAACCCGGCGAAGGTCACCTTCCAGGTGGTCAACGTTTCGGATCTGGAGCGTCTGTTCCCGAACGGTGGCGACGTCACCATCGCCGACCTGGTTGCAAAGGGCGCTGTCCGCGCTAACCAGCCGGTGAAGGTCCTCGGCGACGGCGACATCAACGTCTCCGTCAACGTCACCGCAACCAAGTTCTCGGGCTCCGCAAAGTCCAAGATCGAGGCTGCAGGTGGCTCTGTCACTGAGGCCTAAAGCATTTAAGCTTTAACAAAAGAGCTCTTAACCCAAGTGGTTAAGAGCTCTTTTTGTATTGAGGGGGAGGAAAGGGGAGGGGAGGGCAGCGCAAACCGCCCGCTTACAGCAGGCCGGTGTTGCGCAAAGCCCACTCCAGTTGGTCAATGTCAGCGTCCGTATGGAGCGCGGTAATGGTCAAACGCAACATTGCCTCACCACGGGGAACTGTCGGGTAGCGAATCGCAGGTATGAACACGCCTAACTCAGCCAACCGTGCTGAGGCGTCCATCGCTTCGGCCTCGTCGCCAACGGGCAGTGGGATGATTGCAGATGCGGGGTCTGACTTTGCGTCAACCAGGGAGCGGACGCGCGCAATATTACGCTGCAATCGCTTGACGACGTCCCCAGCCTCCAACTGCTTCAACGCGGCGCGGATAGCTGCGACGGAACCTGGGTTCATCGACGTTGAGTACACAAAACTGCGGGCTTGATTGCGTAGCAGTTCGCCAACTGGTGGGGAGCAGAGAACGTATCCTCCTTCGACACCGAGAGCCTTGCTCGCGGTGCCGACCACAATGTCCGGGCGCATGCCCAGGTGCGATGCAGTGCCACGACCTTGTTCTCCGATAACGCCGACGCCGTGGGCGTCGTCAAGCATCAGCCATGAATTGCGACGGCGACAGGTGCGCTCGAGTGCGGGGCCGTCGATGACCTCGCCTGACATAGAGAACACGGAGTCGGAGATGACAAGCTTGTGGCGGGCGCTCGATGCTGCGAGGAGACGGTCGAGTGCCTGGTAGTCAGCATGTGGAAAGACCGTGACTTTAGCTCGGGCATTGCGGCATCCGTCGATGATGGAAGCATGGTTGGCGGCGTCGGAGAAGATTTCCACGTCGGCGGTGGCGATGGCAGCGATGGTTGAGTGGTTCGCCTGGTAGCCAGTAGCAAAGAGAACGGCATCGTCGAAACCGAAGAACTGCGCCAGTTCATTCTCAAGTGCGCTGTGGATGCTAGTGCCGGTGGTCAGGCGAGAGCCGCCGGACCCGGTGCCGAAATGTCCAATTGCCTCGGTGGCAGCTGAGATGAGTTCAGGGTGCGTGGACAGGCCGAGGTAGTCCGAAGAAGAAAACAGTAGATAGTCGGTTCCGTCAATTCGGCTGTGTGGCAGTTGTCCGGTTTCGAAAGTGCGCAGTGTGCGGGCAAGCCCTTCAGCGGCCCAGGCCGAGTTCCTTTGGGCGGCGATTGCTGAGAGGTCGCTGTTGGGGGCGGTCACGTCCGGCGAGGAACTGGCGTCAGCTGGGAGCTCGACGTAGACCGGCGCGTTCTCCAGGTAATCGATTAGCTCGGGGATATCGGTGCCGGGTTCAACGATGAAGATGCGAGTACCAAGAGTGCTGCCGTGGTCCTTGATATTGGGGATACGGTGAAAGATTCCGTCCAGCGCCAGATATCCCCGCGTGTAAAAGGGGTCATCGGAGAGGCAGATTTCTGCGACGATACCCGGGGCGCTGTGAACCTTAGATGCGAGGATGAGCGCCTCGTGAAAATGATCCTTGGTGCAGTCCTTACTGGGGTGCGAGATGGCATCAAAAGTGGAAACCCGTACACCACGGGTAGGGTTTGGGTCGAGCCGTTCACCGGAGGAGGCATCGATGAGAGCGGCACCGCGGAGACCTGTGAGTGAATAGGCCATTTCGACGGCGATGTCGGCTGCCTGTATGCCTGCAGCGTGTAGGCGTTGAGCAATGAGATTGCGTGCGTCCTCAGGGCTGGGGTTCGACTCTAGAAAGGGAGTCAACGCGGGCACGGTGCCGATAGCTGACTCTTCAATCTTGTCCACAGTGATGTGAATTGTGTCGGCTCGACCCTTGTCGTGGTGAAGTGCACGGCTAGTCATTGCAGAAGCCAGCTGAGGTAGTTCGACGGCCGGTGCAAGACGCTCAGCGCCAGAGATATGGCAGCCATCGGCGCTGGATCGCATGCGGATGCTGTAGGTACTCACAGAGCAAAACTTTAACACTGTTCAAGTTTTGTCTGGGAAAATTGGGTGGAGCACAGTGAGGGGCGTGGGCTCAGAGGGGAGGGGGCGCTGGGATCGTCGTCAAGCGAAAAGAGGTGATTGGCGGGGCGCTGTACTAACGGTGATATGGAGGTGTATTGCGACGATGTGGAGAAACGCTGGTAGACTCACTACGTCAAATACTGTCAATTAAAGGTTTGAGGAATACGTCATCCGCGTTGCTTAACTAAAACGGGAGACTACTGGCGGATAAGCGGGTAAGTCTTTCGGGAAAAGCGTGGGAGAAGCGGATTTCTTGACCTCGGGAGGATGCACGTGGCTTCCGGTCTCATTGCGGCGTTGCGCGATCCCGATTTGCGTAAGAAGATCTTCTTCACTCTGACGATGATCATTCTGTACCGAATCGGCTCGCAGATTCCAACCCCTGGTATCGACTACCAGTTGGTCAACGCGCAGCTCGAGCAGATTTCGAAAGATCAGTCCAGCGTTTACTCGCTGATTAACCTGTTCTCAGGTGGCGCTCTGCTGCAGATGGCGATTTTCGGCATCGGCATTATGCCGTACATTACGGCCTCGATTATCGTCCAGCTGCTCACGGTGGTGATTCCACACTTCGAGCAGTTGAAGAAGGAAGGGCAGTCGGGTCAGACAAAGATGACCCAGTACACCCGCTACCTCACAGTGGCGTTGGCGTTGCTGCAGTCTGCAGGCATTGTGGCCATGGCAGACCGAGGTGCCCTGCTGGGTGGCTCGCAGTCGCTGCTGGTTAAGGATGCGGGTGTCTTTGACCTCGTGGTGATGGTCGTTGTGATGACCTCCGGTGCCGTGCTGGTCATGTGGATGGGTGAGCTCATCACTGACCGAGGCGTCGGCAACGGTATGTCGCTGCTGATTTTCTCCGGTATCGCCGCTGGTATGCCGGCGCAGGGAGCGAACATTCTGCGCTCCACCACCGGTGTCGTGTTCGCCACCGTGATTGTTGCCGTGCTGATTCTCATCATCGGCGTTATTTTCATTGAGCAGGGACAGCGCCGTATTCCGGTGCAGTACGCAAAGCGCATGGTTGGTCGTCGCCAGTACGGCGGATCTTCCACCTACCTGCCGCTGAAGGTGAACCAGGCCGGTGTTATCCCTGTCATCTTCGCGTCCTCTCTGATTTACGTGCCGGTTCTGATTACCCAGATTGTTCAGTCCGGTCAGTCGAATCCGAACATGGACAACTGGTGGCAGCGCAATGTCATTCAGTACCTGCTGGCGCCGTCCAGTTGGCAGTACATTCTGCTGTTCTTCCTGATGATCATCTTCTTCTCCTTCTTCTACACCTCCGTGCAGTACGACCCGCACGAGCAGGCGGAGAACATGAAGAAATACGGTGGATTCATTCCGGGCTTCCGCCCGGGACGTCCGACTGCTGAATACCTGTCCTACGTCCTGATTCGCCTGCTGACTGTCGGCTCGCTGTACCTGGCGCTGATTGCTGTTCTGCCAAATGTCGCTCTTGATATGGGGCTTGGCGACGCGAACTCCGGTACAGGCGGTATGTTTGGAGGTACAGCCCTGCTGATTCTGGTCAGTGTTGCGCTGACGACGGTCAAGCAGGTTGAAAGCCAAATGATGCAACGTAACTACGAAGGGTTCTTGAAGTAATGCGACTCGTACTTGTAGGTCCTCCCGGTGCAGGCAAGGGCACTCAGGCAGCTATCCTCTCGGAGAAGCTCGGTGTCCCGCACATCTCCACCGGTGACCTGTTTCGCGCAAACATCGGTGAAGGCACTCCGCTCGGCATTGAGGCGAAGTCCTACATCGACGCCGGCAACCTTGTTCCGGACGACGTGACTGTGCGTATGGTCGAGTCCCGTCTGAATGAGGACGACGCTGCCAAGGGGTTCCTGTTGGATGGCTTCCCACGCACTGTTGGTCAGGCAGAAGAGCTGAAGCGTCTGCTGTCCAACCTCGGCACTGAGCTGGATGCGGTCGTACAGTTCGACGTTTCTGAGGATGTCGTAGTCGAGCGCATGCTGGCCCGTGGTCGCGCAGACGACACTGAAGAGGTCATCCGCAACCGCATGCATGTGTACACCAATGAGACCGCTCCTTTGCTGGATTACTACTCGGAGAAGATCATCAAGATTGCCGCTGAGGGATCCGTTGAGGAGATTAACGAGCGCACGATGGCTGAGCTGGAGAAGCTGAACTAGGCTCCTGGCACACCGGGTAACTAGACGCTCTAGCTTTTTCGCTGGCTGGGGCCGATGGGTTTGCCGGTTGTAGATGGTTGTTGAAGCCGCCCTTTCGAACCGTTGAGGTTTGGAAGGGCGGCTTTTGTGTGTGGCTGTTGGGGCTGGGGTGGGGCAGGGGCAGCCGATAGTGAGGGCTACTGGAAGTCCTGAATGATTTCGTCGATAAGCGGTTGTGCGGCCTCGGCGCCAATATTCGCGAAAACGAACTCTTGGTAGATGCGGTTATCCTCGTCGATAACCATTACGAAAGGGGACCCCTTGTTGATGCCGCTAAATGCGTGCTTGCCGGGTAGCTCGTATGGTGCGTAGTTTTCGACGGACTCAGCCTTTTCGTTAATGCGCTCGACAGTGGCCGGGTCCTCGGCCGTACTGAGCATTGCGGTGCCACCGTCGCCAACTGCCATTACGCAGGTGAAGCCATGTACGCTCTCGCTGCCAAAAATGACGGGTTTAGAGTCATCCGACTCGACGCAGCTGCCAATCGCCTCCTTAATTGCATCAGGTGTGAAGTTTTGGAGCGACTCAGGCAGTGCAGAGGTGCCCATGAAACCCGAGGTGCTTCCAGGGGCCTCCGGCGATTCCGCGGCAGGGGAAGTGGAGGGGACAGTCGGCGCTGGCGACGGTTCGGGGTTGCTTGAGCATGCGCCAATCAGGAAAAGCGAGCTGGCAGCAATAACAACGCCCGCAGTTTGCGCGGACTTCAACAGTGAATGCATGCCAGTTATCGTAGGGCAGCTCATCTTTGGGTGTAAATTTCTCGGAAGTGGCAGCGATCCGAGCGGCGCCCTCGTAGGTGGCGGGGTACAGCTAGCCGGTGGTTCCCTTCTGGGGCAGAGTAGACTCAACCAGCGTGATGAGTTTTCGACGCCGCCGCAAAGTAGTTCCTGCCCGCACCGAGGGAGAATTGGATGCGATGCAAGCGGCCGGCGAGATCGTCGGTCGTGCATTGCTAGCCTGCCGAGACGCCGCTAAGCCAGGGGTCACCACGGCAGATCTCAATGAGATTGCGCACCAGGTCATTATCGATGCTGGCGCAACGCCGTCCTTCCTTGGCTATGAAGGCTTCCCGGCATCTGTCTGCGCATCAGTGAACGAAGTGATTGTCCACGGCATTCCGTCTTCGTCTACGGTTCTCGCCGATGGTGATTTAGTCTCAATTGACTGTGGCGCAATCCTGGATGGCTGGCACGGCGATTCGGCACTTACTTTCGGCGTCGGAAAGCTGAGTGACGATGTCGAAAAACTGAACATTGCGACATCAGAGGTCCTCGCCGAAGGTATTAAGGCCATGGTGCCGGGCGCTCGCCTCACCGATATTTCGTATGCGCTTGAAATGGCGACCCGTGAGGCTGAACTGCGCCACGATATTGAACTCGGCATCGTCGATGGATACGGCGGGCACGGCATTGGGCGCGAGATGCACATGGATCCCTTCCTTCCCAACGAAGGCAAAGCAGGAAAGGGACCCCGCATCGTCGAAGGCTCCGTATTGGCCATTGAACCGATGCTCATTCTCGGCGGCGAGTGGGGTAGTGATGAGCTTGACGACGGCTGGACGGTCGTCAGCGCGGATAGAATGCCGGCCTCCCATTGGGAGCACACAGTTGCCGCCACGGCGGACGGCCCCCGTATTTTGACTCCTCGATATGAATAACTAGTGCGTGAGGGGCCACGCGAAAGGTCAGAATGTTGCCATAAAGGCTGCGATGAATTCTGAGCGCGTGGAGCGAATCCGCCTGCCGTCGCTTGCAGCCGGTCCCATAGTGGTCGTATTTGGTAAAAACGCAGGTCGCGTGTAAAGTTGGGCGATGGTGTGGGCGCAGTGTCGCTGCAGTGATGATTATCCCTGCACGGAACTGCTAAAACACCAGGCAGAGTAGAGATTTCCCAACTGGTGCCGGGATTGTCCCGGGTATCCGCCAGAGAGACGTGGAGGACATGGCTAAAAAGGAAGGCGCAATTGAGGTTGAGGGTCGCGTCGTCGAGCCCTTGCCGAACGCGATGTTCCGAGTGGAGCTGGACAACGGGCACAAGGTGCTCGCCCATATCAGTGGCAAGATGCGCCAGCACTACATCCGTATTCTCCCGGAAGACCGAGTCGTAGTGGAGCTTTCTCCGTACGATCTCGAGCGTGGGCGAATCGTCTACCGCTACAAGTAAATCGACCTGACCACTGTTGGTAGTGGTTATGGGCTTATTTACTAACTAGACAGAAACTCCACCGTCCTAGCTGCTTCTGGTGACGGCCGCGTGATGTTGAGACCTAGTGTCTCAGCAGTTCGGCGCGGTGGTTCTTTATGAAAGCTTTTCCACAGAAGTAAGCGAGAATACCTCCGGCAACGGTGGCTGGAGCCTTTCTATAACACCTGCGCGACTCGGCGTCCGACCGAGTAAGCCGGGTCTGGGAAGGATGGCAGTGGAGTAAACCACCGCATCAACCGGAAGGAAATTGCCGTATGGCACGCCTTGCTGGAGTTGACCTGCCACGCAACAAGCGTATGGAGGTCGCTCTTACCTACATCTATGGCATCGGCCCTGCCCGTGCCAATGAGCTGCTGGAGAAGACCGGCATCTCTCCGGATCTGCGCACCGACGCTCTCACCGATGAGCAGGTTGCTGCGCTGCGTGACGTGATTGAAGCTACCTGGAAGGTCGAGGGTGACCTCCGCCGTCAGGTTCAGGCTGATATCCGCCGCAAGATTGAGATTGGTTCCTACCAGGGTCTGCGCCACCGTCGTGGCCTGCCAGTCCGTGGTCAGCGCACCAAGACCAACGCTCGTACGCGTAAGGGTCCGAAGAAGACGATCGCCGGAAAGAAGAAGTAAAACATGGCAGCTCCGAAGTCCGCACGCGGCCGTCGTACCGGCCGTCGCGTTGTAAAGAAGAACGTGGCTCAGGGCCACGCATACATCAAGTCCACCTTCAACAACACCATCGTGTCCATCACGGACCCGAAGGGCGCTGTTATCTCGTGGGCCTCCTCTGGTCACGTCGGTTTCAAGGGCTCTCGTAAGTCCACTCCGTTCGCTGCTCAGATGGCCGCCGAGAACGCTGCTCGTAAGGCCATGGAGCACGGTATGAAGAAGGTTGACGTTTTCGTTAAGGGTCCGGGTTCGGGCCGCGAAACCGCCATCCGTTCCCTCCAGGCCGCTGGCCTTGAGGTGTCCTCGATCTCGGATGTGACCCCTCAGCCGCACAACGGCTGCCGTCCGCCGAAGCGTCGTCGCGTCTAGGAATAGGGTAAGGAGAGAACAGAAATGGCCCGTTATACCGGTCCCGCAACCCGTAAGTCCCGTCGTCTCCGCGTCGACCTCGTCGGTGGCGACATGAACTTTGAGCGTCGTCCCTACCCTCCGGGGCAGGCTGGCCGCGCTCGTATCAAGGAGTCGGAGTACCTGCTCCAGCTCCAGGAGAAGCAGAAGGCACGTTTCACCTACGGCGTGATGGAGAAGCAGTTCCGTCGCTACTACGCCGAGGCTCACCGTCGTCCGGGCAAGACTGGCGATAACCTCGTCGTCCTGCTGGAGTCGCGTCTCGACAACGTTGTCTACCGCGCTGGTCTGGCTCGTACCCGTCGCCAGGCTCGTCAGCTGGTTTCCCACGGCCACTTCACCGTTAACGGTAAGAAGATCAACGTGCCGTCCTTCCAGGTAAGCCAGTACGACATCATCGACGTGCGCCCGAAGTCGCAGAAGATGATTTGGTTCGAAGAGGCACAGGAGAACCTGGTCGACGCTGTCGTCCCGGCATGGCTTCAGGTTGTTCCTGAGTCCCTGCGCATCCTCGTGCACCAGACCCCGGAACGCGCACAGATCGACATTCCGCTTCAGGAACAGCTGATCGTCGAGTTCTACTCGAAGTAATAACCAACTTCGCTTGCATCCATTCATTCCCTATGGCGTCATATAGCGGTCGCCACCTGGAGGATTTTCGAAAATGCTCATTTCCCAGCGCCCAACGCTGACTGAGGACTACATTGATTCCTCTCGCTCCCGGTTCGTCATTGAGCCGCTGGAGCCGGGTTTCGGTTACACCCTCGGTAACTCTCTTCGTCGTACGTTGCTGTCGTCCATTCCGGGCGCTGCAGTCACCAGCATCCGCATTGACGGTGTGCTGCACGAGTTCACCACTATCCCGGGCGTGAAGGAAGATGTCTCCGACATCATCCTGAACATCAAGGGTCTGGTGCTCTCGAGCGAGTTCGATGAGCCGGCTACCGTTTACCTGCGTCGCGAAGGTGCAGGCGCGGTGACCGCTGCAGACATTGAGTGCCCAGCAGGTGTGGAGATTCATAACCCGGACCACCACATCGCTACTCTCAATGATTCCGGTCGCTTGGATATTGAGATGATCGTTGAGCGTGGTCGTGGCTACGTGCCGGCGACCCCGAACTCCGGTGGCGAAATCGGCCGCATTCCGATGGACCAGATTTACTCGCCAGTTCTGAAGGTCAGCTACAAGGTGGAGGCTACTCGTGTTGAGCAGCGCACCGACTTTGACAAGCTGATCATCGATGTCGAGACCAAGAACTCGATCACCGCCCGCGACGCAATGGCGTCGGCAGGCAAGACTCTGGTTGAGCTGTTCGGTCTGGCACGTGAGCTGAACGAGGCTGCTGAGGGCATCGAGATTGGCCCGAGCCCGCGCGAGGCTGAGGATGTCGCTGCGTACCAGACTCCGATTGAGGATCTGGACTTCTCTATGCGCTCCTACAACTGCCTCAAGCGTGAGGAGATCCACACTGTCGGTGAGCTCGCTGCTCGTACCGAGTCGGATCTGCTGGATATCCGCAACTTCGGTGACAAGTCCATCAATGAGGTCAAGGAGAAGCTCGCTGAGCTTGGCCTCGCTCTGAAGGATTCCCCGAACAACTTCGACCCGGCTGCTGTCGCTGATTTGGACGCTGCCTCGGGCGATGACGCTGACTGGACTGATGGCGCAAGCGCTGGCTACGACGAGTAGTTCACCGACGCGACTTCATTAAAACGAGGAGATACCTATGCCTACCCCTAAGCAGGGTTCCCGTCTCGGCGGCTCCGCTTCGCACCAGAAGAAGATTCTGGCCAACCTCGCGAAGCAGCTCATCGAGCACGGCAAGATTAAGACCACCGACACCAAGGCCAAGCTGCTGCGTCCGTACGTTGAGAAGCTAATCACCAAGGCAAAGCGCGGCACTCTCGCAGATCGCCGCAACGTTGCAAAGCTGCTTAACGACAACTACGCAGTTAAGAAGCTGTTCGACGAGATCGGTCCGCAGTTCGCTGATCGCGACGGCGGCTACACCCGCATCATCAAGCTGGGTAACCGCAAGGGCGACAACGCCCCGATCTCTCTGATCGCCCTGGTTGAGGAAGAGACCGCAACTGCTGAGGCAACTCGCGCAACTCGCGCTGCTGCTTCCAAGCAGGCTGAAGAGGCAAAGGCCGAAGAGGCCGAGGCTACTGAGGCTGAGGCTGCAGAGGAGGAGTAATTCCCCTCGCCGACGGCTTCTGACCGTCAAGCTTTGAACCCCCGTTGAGCAGTTCATATCTGAACGCTCTCCCGGGGGTTCTTTGTGCTTAACGACGGTGCATAGCGCCCGTCCCCAGTTCTGCCTCCGGTTACACCGACGGATTACGCACCAACATTGAGAGCCATACGGAGACCCTGCGGTGGAAACTGCTGATTCTCTAATCCGGGGTCCCGGCTACAATCTGTTAACCGTGACATCACTTACTCCAACGACTCCGGATACCCCGTGCGATTCTCCCGATCGTGCCGCTATGGGGAGCACCGACTCCGACCTGGTTCGGTTGCGTTTTGACATTGCCTATGACGGGACAGATTTCCACGGTTGGGCTTCTCAGCGCGATAAGCCAACGGGAGAACCGGTGCGGACTGTGCAGGCGACGTTGGAATCTACTTTGGAGAAGGTGTTGCGCACTCCAGTGCAACTGACTGTGGCCGGTCGTACAGATGCTGGTGTCCATGCCTCCGGGCAGGTGGCTCACGCAGATGTTCCTGTCGCCTGTTTAGACACACGTTCTATCGCAGGGGATCCGGGTAATTTGGTTCGTCGTGTAGCGCGACTATTGCCCGCGGACGTGACGCTTCGGGGCACCTCGTTTGCGCCCCCGGGTTTCGATGCCCGCTTTTCCGCGTTACGTCGGCACTATGTCTACCGTGTCACTAGTTGCGTCAGTGGCCCGCTTCCTACCCGTGCTCGCGATACGGCCCACTGGCGGCGGTCAGTGGACATCAACCGCATGCAGGTGGCGGCTGATGCCCTACTGGGGCTCAATGACTTTGCCGCTTTTTGCCGACACAAGCCGCATGCGACGACCACTAGAGATTTACAGCAGTTCCAGTGGTTCGACGTATCTACGCGGGAAGAACCAGAGCTGTACGAGGCCCATGTGACTGCCGACGCGTTCTGCTGGTCTATGGTGCGCTCACTGGTTGGGGCCTGCCTTAGTGTCGGTGAGGGGCGACGTGCGGTTGGATTCACTGAACAGTTGTTGAGTGAAGAGAAGCGTTCCCCATTGGTCCCGGTGGCAGAGGCGCGTGGGCTCAGCCTGGTAGGTGTTGATTACCCCGGCGATGCTGATTTGGCGGCCAGGGCGGAGCAGACCCGCGAGCGTCGTGATGCCCGGACAGATGTGGACGAGGCTTAAATGTACAAGCTCTCGGTAATATTCCCTGAAGAAAGTGACCGTAGGAGGAGTGTTCGGTAGTGGTGTGGGCAATTGTTAGCTTGGTTGCGCTGCTCGTAATCCCCGGCGCTGTTGTAGTGAGAGCCAGCGGCGTTCGTACTCCGTGGGCGCTGGCCCTCGGTCCTGCGGTGACGTTTGGTATCGCAGGCACCGCAGGGTGGGCGCTCGGCGCTATCGATGTGCGCTTCACCTTGGTCAGTGCGTCTATCTGCTGGGCCGTGACACTACTTCTCGCGCTTTGCTGGAGTGGCGGCAGCGCTTTGATTCGGCGGCGGCGCGGTAGTGTCGGTCGCTCGGTGTCGGCCGAGGCGCAGCCGCTCGCCTCAGGTCGATGGCGCGAGTTGGGCTATGGGCTAATCGCAAGTATCGGGGTCATCATCGCAGCGGCGGTTCTCACGTGGAGCGCTATCGGTCGCATCGCTTCAATGTCCGAGGGGATGGCGACCATCCAGCAAGGCTGGGACACACTCTGGCATGCAAGTGTGCTCCGTTCGATTACGGAAGACGGCATGGCCTCGGCCACTAGGATGGGCGAGATCCAGAATGTGGAAACTCAGGCGGTGTCCTACTATCCCGCCGCATGGCATGCGTTCGGTGCGCTTTGGATACTGATTGTCCGTCTACCAATCACCGAGGCAGTCAATTACCTCGGCATTATCATTCCGGCCGTGACCATACCCACGGCGGCTGCGGCGCTCACCTGGAGAATTATTGATCGCCGAAAGCTGTCCACCGCCGTTGCCGCGGGGGTTGCAGCGCTTGTTTCCGCAGCGCTTCCGGTATTGATGCCCGTCGGGGTCTTCGTGGGGGCCTGGCCGTACCAGGTCTCGATTGCACTAGCGATTACCGTTTTTGCCTTTGTTACGTCGCTCCCGCACGCACCTCAGCGCATCTTGAGCGCCGCGCTTTCGATAATCGGTATCGGAGAGCTCCATCCGGCATCGGTGCCTACAGTCGTTATGCTCGGTGCAATCTGGTGGTTGTGCTACCGCCTGCCGCGTCCCGCGCATCCTGAACTGGGTGCGGTTCGCGCCAGGCTTTACGACGTCGCGGTGATTGCAGCCGCCTTCGTGCCAGCAGTGGCAGTTCTCCTGCCGCAGTGGCTTACGGGAACTTCTCAGACCGAGGATGTGCGCGCGGTTAGTGCTGAAGTAGACGACCTCGATCGTTTCGATGCGTGGTATCGAGGCGCCACAATGCTGACTCGCCACACTGAGGAATTCCGGCCGTTCTGGCCAATTATCATCCTTGGGTTCATCGGGATGGCGTTTTTGGTTTTCGCAGATACTTCGCGCCGACGGGTGTGGGTAGTACCGGCCTGGTTTGTTTCGGTGTTGATGACGACCCACGCGCTCAATCATTTTGGTGGCGTGCCGGGCGATATTCTCGCGCTGTATACGGATCTTCACTATTCGACACCTCACCGGTTGGTGATGGTCACCGCGTACCTGTATTCCGCGTTTGCGGGTATCGCCGTTGCGTGGGGCTGCGCGTGGGCGGCTCGAATTAGTGAGTCAAAGGTGCCATCGACGGGGCGGGTTCTGGGGTTGAGCTTAGCGACGGTGAGCTCTGCTGTACTTGTGGTCTATGGAGTGGCGTCTAATGCTAGCGCTGCGGATTTCGCCTACAAGAGCCCTAGGGAATGGCAAATCATTTCCAAGGCTGACTTGAAGGCATTTGATTGGTTGGCCGAGCAGCCGGAGGCACATAAGTACCGCACGTTTACCAATCCGCCGGAGGGGTCCAGCTGGATGTACGCTCGCAATGACTTGCCGGTAGTGTTCCCGCACTATGACTGGCCAGTGGCGAATAAGTGGACTGCTACCTCAATGCTGTACTGGCACGCTGATTACCTCGGTTTTCCAGACCCCGACCGGCCGGATGGGGTGAACGATGTCGATCGCTCAGCCCGAAAGCTGAACGTGGGATTCATCTATTTGTCACCCCCGGGTATTTGGGATTCCAAGGAGGATTTAGAGTTTCCTGGTGAAGGGCTCTGGGTAGCTCCAGGGGTAACCCCTGTTTATCGGGATAGGGAAGTAACTATCTTCGCCTTCAATGACGTGATTACGCCAGAACGCATCGACGAGATGCGAGCTAGTTCTCCGGAAGTAATTCCTCCCTCGGCTACTAGGGGATGGAGCGATGGTCGGGTAGGTTAGGACACCATGCGGATGAATAAATTTATGGCAACGATCGCAGCTGGTGTGATGATGACTTTCGCGCTGGCCGGATGTGGAGACGACGAGCCGGCTAAGCCGGAAGTCTCGAATCGCTCCGTCAGTTCTTCCGCAAAGACCAAATCCTCGACTCCGCCGAAATCGACTGAGGAGTCGACGACACCGACAAAATCAGAGACGCCGACGGAAACTCCTGCAATCACCCAGGTCAATGATGCGGATTACACCCCGGCGGACGGCCCAAATACTCGACTCTTTCAGTTGGAGGATGGCACGACACGCTGCTTCCTCAACGATCTGAGCGGTGACGCCTACTTGGCCTGCCAGGTGAATCTTGCCAATCCTCCGATGGTCGATGACGGCACGGGAAACAAGGTTCCCGCCAATGCTGTGTCCTGGAACCCGGGGGGAGTTACTTACGAGGTCCTTACGTTCCCGCCGGCGGGTGAGATGAAGACGCTGCCAGCGAATTCTCAGTTGAGCGCATTCGGTTACAACTGCGCGGCCTATGGCCCGTCTACTCTGGAGTGCTCGGGACCAGCGGGCGCTGCCACTATCGACAATGGCAATGTCACCGGTGCACAGATGCCGAAGGAGGATGTGCCTCCTGCAGCAGGCGGTCAGCCGGGTGGCCAAGAAAATGGCGCTCCGAATGACCCAGCGGGGCAGGGGGAGCCTGACGGCTCCCAGGCGCCGGGCGGTCTGCCAGATTTGGGTGCGTTGATTCCGGGCCTGAACCGCTAGTTGCCCGCATAGCCAGTGGCTGCAGTTCATCGGTAGTGCGGGCGGTAGATAGCGTCCAGGTGAATTCGCCCATCACCAGTCGAGGACACGAAGCTGGCATTTCCGCTGCTGCTGCCGTGGGGGAACCTCCACGACTGACCTCGATGATTCTGGCGATTCCAGTACACAGGTCGGGCTCATACTCTTCGACAACAACCACATCGACGGTGTCGTCTCCAGCTCGAGCGAGAAGTACTGCGCCCAAATCAAGAGCCACAGTATAGAAATGTGGACGGGACGTGCGAATTCCGACTCGATAGCCGAGCGAGAGCATTCCGATGAGCAGCTCACAAATGTCCTGATTGCCGCAGTCGACCTCCAATCGGGGGAGGTTCGCGGGACACATTGTGATGGTTTGTCCGCTGCTCCCGGCCCCTATGACCTGCGCCGGACCATTAGTGATAGCGATGTCACGTTGTCGGCTTAACCACAGGTGCGGTTTGCGTCCCAACGCCGCCACATGATGAGAGCGTCCAGTGCGGCGTAGCTGCACGACCTCCGCAGAGCTCTCAGTCAGAGCACATTCCGGTGCCGTCAATCGCCGTGCGCGAATACCAAGGGTTCCCAGCCGGTGGATGAGGAAGCGTAGGGCTTTGTCAGCGGAGGCTTCCACCGGAAGAGTTGCCACCAGATGTGTCCAGGGTTCAGGGGCTGTGCCGGAGCGCTCGGCTGCTCGGAAGTAGCGGTGCGCATGCTCTCCGCGGACTTCCGGCGCAATGTGATAAAAGCACAGCGCATCCAGGGTCACTGGGCTGTCGTCGGCAAGCGAGACGATATCCGCAGCGCTTAGCTGGCTGCGCAGGCCTGGCGTGAGACGTAGCCCGATGAGTTGTCCTGGTTCGGTGCGTCGCAGGCGGTCGCGAAGGCTGCGGCCGCGCACAGGGACATGCGCGCCTGCAGTGATGGTTATTGCTGTAATGAGCAGCCACAATGACAATGGCATGTGAAAATCCCCCCAATATGTTCCCCACTAAAATTCCCCTGGTCGCACAGTAGCGCGGCCTGGCTTACTCTGCAGGGTAGAGATTATTTGGGGGAATAGTTTTGGGGGAAACTCATGCCACGTACGCCGACTACGCCTAGCCAGGTCAGCGGTCATCGATTCTTGATTCGTCGGATTGAGCATGCGCTTGTGCGTGCGGATTCGCGAATGCTGCACGATCCTCTGCGCACGCGTACGCGAGCACTGTTTATCGGCTGTGCGCTGGTGGTTTTACTGGCCGCCGGCACTGCGGTGCTGTCGTTGGTGCGGCCGCAGGGCGGTTCGAGCTCCAATGAGCAGCTGATTGTCGTATCGGGGTCGGAGGGCCTGCATGTACGTGTCAATGGTCGATTGCATCCAGTCGCGAATCTCGCATCGGCGCGGTTAATTTTGGGCAATCCTGCTGAGCCGAAGCGGGTGCGCAGTAGCGAGTTGGACAAAGAGGACATCAGTTTTGCTGTCGGGATTGAGGGCGCACCGGCAGTTCCGGCCGCGCCGGCAGGCTCTGGTGCCTCGGGAGCTGCCAAGAGGGGCAGTGCAGGTGCGCCGGAGTTGGCACTGTCTTTATGCGAGCGGACGGTGCAAGACCTCGGGCAGCCGTGGATTGTTGCAGAGTCGCTTGCGCGTCTTGAAGAAGTCCGTGGGGAACCGCAGCAGCTTACCCGAACCCACTCGGACAGTGCCGTCGTTGCCGATGGCCAAAACCTCTGGCTGATTACGCAGGGCTACCGCTCGCGGCTGGATGTCAACCACCCGGAGCACGCCGCTGTTTCTCGAGCGCTGGGGTTGGAACGCGCCGCAGTCCGGCCTGTCAGCCCTGCGTTGCTCAGAACGATTCCGGAGGTTCCGATTCTGGCCGCGCCAGCAATCCCGAACCGCGGCGCACCCACGCACTTCGCCGCTCCATTCGACACAGTCGGCAATGTGGTTGAGGTCGGGCAGCGGCGCGTTATCGTGCTTGACGACGGTGCCGCGATTCTCTCCCCGGTGCTAGGAGAGCTATTAGCTGCGCATAGCCCAGTTCTGCAGGCCAGTGAGGGGCAGCTGGCGGCAGTTCCCGTTGCGAATGCGCCAGCAGTCCCGGGGCTACCTGAAAAGCCGCTGACGTTTGCCGATGCTGATGGCTGGTTGTGTGCCGGCCGGATAGCAGGACGGCCGCAAGCTCTCGTGCAGTGGTCGCAGCATGCTCCGGAGGGGCGGCACGTGGATTACCCGCATGCCGACGGTTCGGGTGCGGCCGTCGACGGTTTCGTGGATGGTCGCAGCCGTGAGCGCAGCTCGATTGCAGTAAGCGTAAATGGGGCCGTACACGTCATTTCGCCAGAGGGGATGCGCTTTGCTGTGCACGATCGCACGACGTTGGCTGCCCTCGGGTTTAATGCATCAACCAATGCCGATAGCGGTGGCACGCGACCAGTGGACTGGGAAGTGCTGGCCGCGTTGCGCGGAGGCCCTGAGCTGAGTAAGCAGGCGGCGCTAGGGCCGCTGTCTGGGGCGCGAGAGCAGCCAGGCACCTAGGCCCAGTGCGTATATCAGGAGCAGTCCAGTCGCCCGGAGCGGTGCATTGCGCTCCTGCGAAGAAAGCAGATCCGGTGGAGCCGGTGCGGCAGCGGGATTGGCTGCGTGCTGCGCGGCGGTGTCCACCGTGGTCCAAATCAGGGCGTCATAAGGTGCAACGATGCCGCGGCCAAGGCCGAGCCCGGAACTAATTGGGCTCGCGGAACTAAGGATGATGTCGCGAACCTGTGCTGGGGAAAGCTCTGGGTTTCGTGCCAGCAGCAGGGCGGCTGTGCCCGACACGGTTGGCGTGGCAAAGCTGGTGCCGGCAATCTGTTGAGCTCGGGTGTTATCCCCGGACCCGAACACGTGGCGATCTATCAGACCGGTGGGGGTGCGCGGATCGGGACCAAGTACGGGGCCGCCGGGAGCAGAGACATTGACCCATTGTCCCGTGATTGCATACTCCGCGGGTTGTGCTTGGCCAGCATCGTCGAACTGTACTGCTGATACTGCGATTACCTCCGGCAGGACTGCGGGCCACGCTACGGATCCGTCCTGACAGCTATCGCCCTTATTGCCTGCCGCTGCGACCACTACTGCGCCCGAGATTTCCGCGCGAGCGACGCTCTCGGCAACATCCGTTGCACCTTGGGGCATTACGCCTGCCGGGGCACACGATGTGAGCGAGATATTGATGACCCGCGCGCCCTCCGCGACGGCCCTGTCGATAGCTTGTGCCAGCGACTCCAAATTGCCTTCGCCATCGGCCGTTTGCCTTATCGACAACACGTGCGCGTCGGGCGCCAGTCCGGCGAAACCATCGGCGCCGGGCCGACCTGCAATAATGCCGGCTACTAGAGTTCCGTGACCGTCGCAGTCTACGAACCCGCTGTTGCCGTCGACAAAATCGCCACCGTCGAGAACCTCGCCCAGGCGCTCATTGGGTGAGACCCCGGTATCGATTACCGCCACCGTAATCCCCGCACCCGTCGTCAGTTGCCATGCTTGGCGAAACCGAAGAGCTTTTTCGATCACCGTCGGTTCATGCAGTGCGCTTTCCGACGACAGCATCGTGGCCACGCAGTCCTGGCTGTTCTGGGCAGCCGCTATTGGTGCGATGCCCGACGGTGCTACTGCGGTGGCCGCCGTCAACGTCGAGATAAGCACTGTGGAAAGTGCGGCCGTGGCGGTGAGACGAGTTTTTATGGCATTCATGAAAAGTGGGTTTTTCACTGGAAGAACCCACTTACGAACTCAGGGAATTCGGCAATGATGGCCGCAATGGGCAAAATAACGGCGATACTGCAGGCCTCGGTTAGCTCAGCTATGCGGCGCGTTGTAGGTGAGATGCGTGACGCGGGAAATGCGGCTAAGGCGGTGGCTGCAAGCATGGGGACGACCAGGCCAGCGGCGACTGGCCAATTGCCCTCGAACCACTGTTGAAAGGCGACGGCCACAATGACGGCAAGACCAGCTAAAGCAGTACAGGTGGAAGCTACTTTCCGGGCTTGGCCACGGGAGTGAATTGCACAAAAGACTATGACAGCAGCAGCCATGCCTAGAGGCCACCACTTGTTCGCATAGGCTCCGGAGAAAAGTACCACCAGGGTGAAGATGCTGAGACTTCCGGTGCCACTGCAGAGGATGCCATCGAGAATCCACCCCGCTCGCTTAGGTGCGTTGTGGGATATTTCGGGAGTTTCGCTGTCATCGAAGCTCTCGCCGGCGGCAGGGACTTTGGGTACGCGAATACCGGCAGCCTTGATAGCGATGGAAGGTGCCAGCAGTATCAGGATGACTGCACTAGCAGCGGTGAGCGCTCCTGATTGAACCGAGTTGTGGAAAAGTGCGACAGCCGCAGCGTAAATACCGAAGGTAACTGCAGCACTGAGACTCGTCGCGCCCAGGGTAACGGTGATGCGGTTGTCGCCGTCGCCGGTGTTGGAAATGAGAAAAATCAAACCGATGACGGCAAGCGCGACACTAATCGCAGCAGTCGGCGGCCAGTCGGTGAGTATGCGGTGTAGGTCGAGGCCAACGAAGCAGAGTCCCGAAGCGGTGCCCAGAATGAGCACTTGCAGCTCCAGGGACATGACAATCGCCGGTTTTGCGCTACGCAACAGAGCCAGGCGCAGTCCACCCGCTACTGCCAGCAGCGCGATGAAGCTGATTGCCGCGGCCAGTGTGGAATCGGTACTGCTCAAGCTCAGTGAGGCAGCTGCGATTGAAGCCGTGGCCACGAGGGCGGCGGTACAGCCAACAACCAAATCAGCCGTCCCGATACCGTCGGTATAGGTGGTGTCGGTAATAGCATCGGCGGCATCGAAGAGTCGAGGTTTGGGCACGGGACCTGGGTCGTTGATAACAACCAGGCGTTCGCCTGGTGCAATACCGGCATCGTTCAGGGTGTCGTCGGCAAGCAAAATCGTGCCAGTGGCGGTCCGTAGCTGCCACTGTGCCAGCGGGAAGTCCGCAATGTCGATATCGAAAATTTGCAGGATATCCGGTACAAGTGCGGCGATTGCGACGTTGGTCGGTAACGCAAGGTCTGCGTGTGCTCGGTTGGTGTCTTCGGGCATGTGTGCGGCATCAATGCGCACGCGAATGAGTTCCCCCAGCATGTATTTCCCCCCATGAATTCTGCATGCTTTAGTCCCTCTAGAGTGTCGTACAACTCGCTAGAGCGCTACTCGGAGTAGTAACTGCGCGTGCCCCCGCTATCAGTTTCGGTCATGCGCTGCGAGAATCCGGAGTGTGTTTTAAGCTATGCGTACACCGATTGGTCGGGGGATTGGCCGTCGAGTGAACACAAGGGGCGACACATAGCGGGGGGGGGATTTTTGTGACTAGTGCACAGGCGGAGATTTCGGCTACCCGAAAAGCGGGGCCGCAGCCTATGACGGGCACAATCGCGCCGGATGCGCCTCCAGAAGCGCCCGAGCCACAGCCGGTGCCGCTGATGCGTGCACTCATGCCGTTAATCATGGTCGTGGCGGTGGTCGGCATGGTGGTGTTGATGTTTGTCTCTGGGATGGGACGTAACCCGATGTCGTTTATGTTTCCGCTGATGATGGTGTTTTCCACTGTGGGCATGATGGTGTCGGGAGGGGCGGGAAATAAGGACATGGCACCGGCGCGGAAGGACTATCAGAGGCATTTGTCCAGTATTCGCCGCGCGGTGGCGAAAGCAGCGAGGATGCAGCGTGAATCGGCGCAGTTTATCCACCCTCGGCCTGGAACTCTGTGGCAGCTGGGGGTGATGGGGCGGGCGTGCGAACGCCGAAAGGGGGACCCGGATTTCTTGCAGCTGCGCATCGGGGTGGCAACGCAGCAGCCCGCAACGCCCGTAACACCACCGGCAATTCCGGCGCCGGAGAAACTGGATCCGGTTTCCGCCGTAGCACTGCGGGAAGTTATTCGATCGGCTCGTCAGGTTGAGGGAGTGCCCTTTGCCATAGATGTGTCGGCCTTTGAGATCATCGCGCTCACTGGAGATACCGCGGCGCAGGGGCTGGCTCGAGCGATGGTCGCCCAAGCTGCTGCGCTGCATCATCCGGAGGATTGCCTGATTGCAGTTGTGGGAGATGAGTGGGAATGGCTGAAATGGACGCCACACCACGGACACCCCGCAGTTACTGATGCCTGTGGCCCAGCGCGGTTGCGGGCGGCGACGTGTGCGCAGCTGACTGAGCTGCTCACGGCTATCGACACACTGCCAGCTGCAGTGCTAATTGTGCTGGCGGATTCGAACGGACAGCACGATGTCACTGAACTGACACCGATTTTTGACGCGGCGGGGTCGGAGACCTCGGTAGTACTACTGACCGTCGTGGAAGCGCAGTCAACGTTGTGGGAGGCAGCGGTTCACCATGGCATCGCGCTGGTTGTTTCCACTACTGCTGTGCATGCGGAAACCGCGTCCGGACGGGAGGAGATTGGCGTACCTGATCAGCTGAGTCCAGCAGAAGCGGAGGTGCTTGGGCGGAGCTTGGCGCGTTTTGAAGTACCAACAAGCGCAGATGATTCCGTTAAGACCTCGGAAGATCCGGTGATGGAGGAGCTCGGGCTGTATCCGCCTCCGACAACTCTGCGCTACCGACCGCGCTACGGCAGTGCGCGTCTGCGAATTCCTGTGGGGGCTGATGACAGCGGCGCGCCGGTCTATCTGGATTTTAAGGAGAGTGCCGAGGGCGGCATGGGGCCACACGGTTTGTGCGTTGGCGCCACAGGATCGGGTAAGTCGGAATTCCTCCGAACGACCGTGGTAGGGCTCGCAGCCACGCACAGTCCGGATCAGTTGAACTTTGTGCTGGTGGACTTCAAGGGCGGGGCGACGTTTCTGGGCCTGGATCAATTGCCTCATGTTTCGGCGGTGATTACCAACTTGGAGCAGGAGCTTATCCTGGTCAACCGCATGGAAGACGCACTGCGGGGTGAGATGACGCGGCGTCAAGAGCAGCTACGCGCTGCGGGGAATTTTGCCGGTGTCAGCGATTATGAGCAAGCCCGACGCACTGGGCAGATAGATGCGCCACCCATGCCTGCGTTGCTGATTGTGGTGGATGAGTTTTCGGAGCTGCTCTCCGCACGCCCGGAGTTTGCTGAGCTCTTCGTTGCGATTGGTCGGTTGGGGCGTAGTTTGCACATGCATTTGCTGCTGGCCAGTCAGCGTCTGGAGGAAGGCCGCTTGCGCGGGTTGGAAAGCCATCTTTCCTATCGTATTGGGTTGAAGACCTTTTCCGTCGCGGAGTCCCGCAGCGTGCTGGGCGTTCCGGACGCCTATCATCTGCCGGCCATCCCGGGCATCGGATATATCAAATCTGCTGCCGCCGAACCGGTGCGGTTTCGGTCGGCGTATGTTTCCGGCCCGGTGGTCCGTCCGCGGCCTATTGACGGTGCGACGGCTGGGGCAGAGCAGAGGCTGCAGGGGCAGGTCGCAGCTGTCACTGAATTTACCGCTGAAAATTGGACGCGGGAGGCTTTCGGTGCGTCGTTAAGCGATGGTGGAATGGTGGACCCGCCTGCGCAGACATCGGAGCAGACGGTGCTCGGTGCCGTGGTGGCAGCGGTGTCGCACGTATCGACACGTGCGCATCGGGTGTGGCTGCCACCACTACCGGAGGCCATCGAGCTTCAGCCCGACGAACAGCTGCCGCGACAGCGATTGACCGGTGTGATTGGGCTGGTGGACAAGCCGCTGTTTCAGCGTCAGGACCCACTGCGTATTGACCTGCGCACGACCGGCGGGCACGTGGCAATCGTCGGAGCGCCGCGGTCAGGAAAGACCACTGCCGCACGCACAGCGATCCTCGCGCTTGCCGACGGCATCAGCGCCCGTGACCTGCATTTTTATATCGTCGACTGTGGTGCGGGCGGCTTGAGCGACCTGGCTGAGTTGCCGCATGTCGCGTCGGTTGCACACCGTGGAGACGAGGAGCTTATTCGCCGTACGATTGGTTTTTTGCGTCGTGAGGTAAGTCGTCGGGAACAGCTCTTTCGTACTAATGGATGGCTCTCTCCGGAAGCAGCGCGGGCGGCAGGACAGCCGGATTCGGTGTTGGTCATTGACGGCTGGGGTGCGTTCAAAACGGAGTTTCCGGCGCTGAGTGACGATGTGCAGGCGCTGGTTGCAGATGGATTGGCGGTGGGAATTCATGTCCTGCTCACGGCCTATCGCTGGACGGACATGAGACCTGCCGTTCGCGACCTGATTGGTACTCGGATCGAGCTGCGGCAGGCGGAGTCGATGGATTCAATGATTGACCGTAAGGCAGCGGAGCTGGTGCCGGAGAGCCCAGGACGCGGAGTCGCGCCGGGCGGGTTTGCGATGCTGGTAGCTCTCACCGGCGCTGCAGACACTAAGCGGATTGCAGAGACAGTGCCGCACGGTGAGCAGGCACCAAAGCTCCAGTTGTTGCCACGGCGGATTGATATTGCGCGTTTGCCGCGACCAGCGGCCGCTGCGAGAGGTGCGATTGCAGTGGGGCTTGAAGAAGCCGGTCTGGGCGCGGTGATATTCCATCCAGAAAAGGATCGCCACCTACTGATATTCGGTTCGGCGGGCAGCGGCAGAACCGCCGCGCTGAGGGGCATCGTTCACCAGCTGCGGTACTCCCAGTCGGACTCGAAATTCGTCGTGATTGACTACCGCCGTGGGCTAATGGAGGCCGTGCCCCAAGAGCGGCTGGCCGGCTATGCGGGCTCGGCTGCGGTGGCGACACCCATGCTGGCAGAGCTGGCAGAGGTACTGAAGGCTCGTCTCCCGCAACCGGATATCACCCCAGCGCAGTTGAAGGCCCGAAATTGGTGGAGTGGTCCAAGCATCAATGTCATCGTGGACGACTATGACCTCGTGGCTGGCTCGCGGGGTAACCCCTTGCAGCCGCTGGCGGAAGTCATCGCTCACGCCGCCGACATTGGGCTCAATATCTTTTTTGCCCGTCGAATCAGCGGGGCGTTGCGTTCCCTCCACGACCCGGTCATGGGTGCGGTTAAGGACCAGGGTGCCAGCGTCTTTGTCATGGACGGCACACGCGACGACGGCCCCATCCTCGGCGTAAAGCCCTGCGAGCAGCCGCCGGGCCGTGGCTATTGGGTGGCGCACGGCCAGAGTCCGCAGATTGTGCAGTTGGGTTGGTTGGATACCGCTGGTGACCAGGAGGACAGTTGATGATTCGGGTCGAATCTTCTTCCACCACCCAGACCCCGACGCTGCGCCACGGCACCTGGCACCTGTGGGGACTCGCGGCACCTGCAGACACCGCAGAACTGGCGGTGCATGGCCCTAGACCGCTTCTCGAGAGCATGCAAACAGTCATTGTGCCCAGCTATTGGGGTGCTGTGCGACAGTGCCGGTTGGCCTCCGCGCTATTGGCTGCTGAACTCAATCCGTACATCCTGACGCTTGCCGACGCCGTTGTGGAACTCGATGAGGCAACTGTGTCTCATAGCGTGTTGGTGGAAGTAGAGGAAACGCGTGTCTGTGTCACTCGTCTGAGCGGGGGCCACATTGCCAGTCGGATGACACATTTGGTCGGAGCGAACGACAGCGCACCATTGGTGGAAACAGTCATTGCGCTGGCTTATCAGCTGACCATGTATCCGGATGCGCCCCAGGGGATACCCGATGATGTGGAAGTTAGTGGTGGGCGCGGTATCACTGAGTATCCGCCCCGCTGGCAGGAGGATATTGAGTTCATCGTCGGCGAAGTTCCACCCGGGCTAGCGAACCCGCGGCGAGCTCTACTAGTCGATCGTCTGCGCGACCGTGGATTTTTAGTCTTCGACTGCCCAGCATCGCGGCTCGGGGAGTGCGTAAATCCGGCCTGGTTGAAAAACATCGGCGACGCTGAAGCCGGTGAAGTGGAGCCGTCGGAGGATTTCGCGGGGCGGCGTCCTGCAGCCAGGGCAGAAGTCAGCTCAGCGTCGAATCAAAGCACAGTTGTGTCAGTAGCTGCCGTTGGTTTGTTGACGGTGGTGGTTCTGATTGTTGGGATTGCTGCATGGCTCATTAGTGGCGGCATAGTTAGGGAGAACGAAGGGAGACAGAAGCAGCGTGAGACATCGCACGCACAGGCTCCTCCTGTAACTACGCCTCCTGTAACGACGCCTCCATCCACATCGAAACCAGTTCCTGATTCTGCTCCAGTAGTCAAACTGACCAATGCGGGCGTGGAAGCTCGGTTTCCCGGCGGGTGGGAGCTTGACTCGGCAAGTCCGTTAGACCGTCTGATTGCGGTGGATGGCGGAGATATGCGCGTCTTGGTGCTCGCTAGCCCGCTTTCGCAGGACATGGCGCTTGAACATCTAGCCGCCGCTTTGAGCAGCTCCGTTGCCGGGGATGAGACAAAGTCCGCGCCGGAACGCAGACAAGTACTGGGCACCGATGTCGTAGTCGTAGAGGAGCGGCTGCCGTCAGGTAATTCGATAGTGCTCTGGCATCACAAAGTGATGTACGGAACTCAAGTCAGTGTGGGGTGCCAGTTCAGAGGAAGGACTATTGCGCCGGTACGGCCCGTATGCGACCAGGCAGTAGTAAGCGCTCGGCCGGTGCCGTAATACGCGAGGGGCGTAGAGAAAGTGACTGGGGGATGGGCGGGGGTAGGCAGGGGTAAAGGTTGGAAAACCAAAATGGAACCGAATCGGGGTTTTTCGCGCCAAACAATATGACGGGTTTTTAACGCGGGAAGCTGGCTGGCTCGCGCGGGGAGGTAAAAATGCCGTCGTTAATCAGTCACTCAACACGAATAAGGGGGAAACAGTGGCAAACCTATTTGCAGCCGAATCAGATCAAATGACCACTACCGCGGGGGACGTCGATGGCGTCAACTCGGAAGTACAGGGCGAGCTGGGTCGCATTCGAGGCGTCGTGGACGGTCTGGCGGGGGAATGGAAGGGCCAGGCTAAAGACAGCTTCGATGATCTGATGCTTCGTTGGGATGACGCAGCTATGCGTCTGTCCAATGCGCTGACGGATATCGCGGACAACATCCGCGCCAATTCCAGCAGCTTCGATGCGGGCGAGGACGAGGGGGCGTCGTCGTTCAAGCAGGTGGCAGCAGCGGGTGCGTCGTTGCTGAACCTCTAAACGTTTTATCGAATCGCACAACCACAACACTGAATCACACAACACACATCACCTTTTGGGGAAAGGGTTCTTAATGCAACCAATTAGGTACAGTTTTGGCGGCATCGACGGTGCTGCCGATGACATTCGGTCCACTTCTGGCACCATCAACGGGCTGCTCGGAGATTTGAAGAAGCGCATCGCGCCGATGGTCTCTACGTGGGAGGGTGACTCTTCGGATTCTTACCAGGAGGCTCAGCGTGAATGGGACACAGCAGCGGAGGAGCTCAATATGATTCTCACGACTATCGCGGATACGGTCAGCGCAGGTAGCCAGCGAATGGCGGATATTAACCGCCGCGCGGCAGCTAGCTGGGGATAGCTTGGTTCCTGATTGAGGCACTTTTGATTGAGCTATGTAACCGGGGGAGGGGAGGACATTGCTCAATTGAGATCTTCAGTTAGGTATCTGCCTTTGAAGTATTCTTGCTAGCAGCACTCCAGGGGGGAAAGGCCAGTCTCAGCACTTTGCGGCTGAGACTGGCTTTGGCATTTTTTGTTCTAGTGCCATCTCAAGGTAGAGTAGTCAAACTGTGTGCGCACACGTGAATGTTGCCTCGGGTCTCCACCGGCCGCCGGGGAATAACAACAGTGTGCACGGTGGCTGGCAAATCTACACGGACCCTAAAAGGAGTCATGTTGTCTACTTTCCATCCGAAGGACGGTGACATCGAGCGCAAGTGGTACGTCATCGACGCTACCGACGTTGTTCTCGGCCGTCTGGCTACTCACGCCGCAGACTTGCTGCGCGGTAAGGGCAAGGCTTACTTCGCCCCTAACGTCGACTGCGGTGACCACGTCATCATCATCAACGCCGATAAGGTGCACGTCTCCTCGAACAAGCGGGAACGTGAGATGCGCTACCGCCACTCGGGCTTCCCGGGCGGCCTGAAGTCGATGACCCTGGGTCGTTCCCTCGAGGTTCACCCGGAGCGTGTTATCGCTGAGGCTATTGAGGGCATGATGCCGCACAACAAGCTTTCGCGTGCGTCCATCAAGAAGCTGCACGTCTTCGCCGGTTCCGAGCACCCGTTCGCCGGTCAGAAGCCTGAAAACTACGAGATCAAGGCGGTGGCACAGTGACCAACCCACAGGACGTCAATGAGAACCAGAACGTAGAGGCCACCGAGGCTTCCTACGATGATGTTCAGGCTGCCGCTGCTGCTGCCACTGAAGAGTTCACCTCTTCCATCGGCGACGCAGTTGCTACCGAGACCGAGGCTGAGGCTGCTCCGGCTGCACCGCTGACCCTGGATCGCCCGATTCAGACTGTCGGTCGTCGTAAGCGCGCTGTCGCCCGCGTCGTTCTGACCGCTGGTTCCGGCAAGATTGTCTGCAACGGCCGCGAGCTCGAGGATTACTTCCCGAACAAGCTGCACCAGCAGGAGATCAAGGATCCGCTGGTCCTGGTCGAGCGCGAGAGCCAGTTCGACATCAAGGCCAACATCAACGGTGGTGGCCCGTCCGGTCAGGCCGGTGCTCTGCGCCTGGCTATCGCTCGTGCCCTGAACGAGTTCAACCCGGAGGAGCGCAGCGTTCTCAAGAAGGCTGGCTTCCTCACCCGCGACGCTCGTGCTGTCGAGCGCAAGAAGGCTGGTCTGCACAAGGCCCGTCGCGCACCGCAGTACTCCAAGCGTTAAGCTTTACTGCTTCGAAAAGCACCTCAGTTTGCGTATTACACGCAAGCCGAGGTGCTTTTTTGGTTAAAGTCCGCAGTGACCAGGCATGGCTGCATTTTTGGGACAAGCCCCGTACGTTAGACTTTTATCCGTTAAAAACTGCCACGAGAATCGTTTATCGCGGTGCGATTGCAGTGCGATGAAAGTGCGATTGCAGTGCGATGGGAAGAAGGAAATCGTATGGCGGTGAGCACCACAGCCACCAAGACCTCCGACACGAAGAGCTCCTCTAGCTCGTCGTCGGTGGCGAAGCATCCCTTCCGCATTCGACGCGTACCAGGCATTGATGGGCTGCGCGGTCTGGCCGTTGCCACAGTGGTGATCTACCACTACTTCGATAATGTGCTGCCCGGTGGCTACATCGGTGTGGATATCTTCTTCGTGCTCTCCGGATTTCTCATCACCTCGCTTCTGGTGCGCGAACGCGCGGTCACTGGGCGCATCGATCTAAAGGACTTCTGGCTCCGTCGACTGCGCCGCATCGCTCCGGCTGCGATGTTTGTGTTGTTTATTTCCATCGCCGTCGCAGGTCTGGTCGGCGGGGATCCCGCTGTTGGCTTGTCGACGCAGTTTCTCGGCACGGTCTTTTTCGTCAATAACTGGACGCAGATTGCGGGTTCTCAGTCCTATTTCGCGGATTCCGGAGTGCAGCTGTTAGCGCACTACTGGTCACTGTCGGTGGAGGAGCAGTTCTACTTGCTCTGGCCATTGATCTTTGTGGCTCTTCTCGCCCTGAAGCTGGCATCTCGCAAGCTGGCAGCAGTGGCGGGCATTGGGGCGGTTGCTTCTTTCGTGTGGATGGTCTCGCTCTACGATCCGAAGGTCGACCCCACGAGGGTCTACTACGGTACCGATACTCACGCCTTTGGACTCCTGTTTGGCGCGGCCCTCGCATTGTGGTTGACATCGACGTCGTCACGCGCAGAGGCGGACTCCTGGCCACGCACAGAACCCCTTCTGCGGGACTTCTTTGGCAGTTCCGCCCAAGCTTTCGTAGTGGCCTCGCTGCCTCTGATCTTCCTTTCGTTGGTTCTGCTGATGATGTCGGATACCGCGTCGGCGACTTACCGCGGTGGGTTGGTGTTCGCCTCGTTGCTGTCGGCGGCGATTCTCTATCTTGTCGTTCGCGGTGTCTCACCCGTGCGTCAGATTTTCGAGTTCAAGCCACTGTGCTGGCTGGGAAAGATTTCTTTCTCGCTGTACCTGTGGCACTGGCCGGTCATCGTGCTCATCCGTGAACTGCTGGAGCGCAGTGAGGCCATGCAGTATGAGAACCTCGCTGCCTGCGCAGGTATTGCGCTATCGCTGCTTTTGGCGAACTGGTCATACAAGAATGTGGAATCGCCAATTCGCCGGATGGGTTACCGCCGTTGGATGGCGCAGTTTTCGGGCACGCAGTTTGCCGGTTCCTGGAAGCCGCGCGTTGCAGCAGGGCTGGCGCTGGTCGTCGTGGTTGGTGCAGTTGTGGGAATGGCTACGGCGCCGAAGATGACACGTCTGGAGGCGCAGCTACAGGAGGCAGCTGAGCGCCGTGCGCAGGCTCAGAAGGCGGAGGAAGCCGAGTTGGCCAAGCGCGTTATGCCGCGTGGTGACCAGATCACCGCTATCGGCGACTCTGTGATGCTCGCCTCGGCGTCCGCGTTGGAAGAGAAGCTGCCCGGTATCTATATCGATGCGGCTGTTTCCCGTGGTTATCCGGCCGCCCCGGAGATCATCGCGAGTATGAAGGCGGCGGGTACGCTCGATCCATTCGTCGTGCTGGGTCTTGGTATCAATCAGTCGGCTGCGGCATCGGACGAACACCTGTTGGATGAGATCCTCGATTCGCTGGGTGAAGACCGCATCATTGTCCTAATCAACCCGTACGGTGATCGTGTGTGGATGCCGCAGTCGGAGAGGGAAGTCCTCGACGCGGCAAAGAAGCGCGACAATGTCTATGTGGCTGACTGGTGCCATGGTGTGCGTGATGATTTGTCCAAGCTGCGCGCGGACCTTATCCACCCGACCCCCGATGGCGCCGAGGTCTATGCCAATGCCGTGGTCGATGCTTTCCAGCAGTATGCGAAGAACAAGAAACGCATTCCGGACACCTGCGGAATCTAATAAAAATCTAGTTAGTAGTGTTTCCACGGTAAAGTAAGTGGCTGTGGCCAAACAAAAGTCTTCCTCCAGTCACCGTGGATTAAAGATTTTCCTCGGCATCGTCCTCGGTATCTTCGCGCTCTTCGGTGTGTTTTACGCTGTCGATTACGTGCTGAACAAGGACCATGTCCCGCGCGGGTCTACCGTTGCGGGTATTGACATCAGCACGCTGAGCGCGAATCACGCTGAGGCGAAGCTCGAAGAGCAGCTCGGTGATCTTTCCACTCATCCAGTGGCGTTTCGTGCCGGCGAACGCACGGCGGAGGTTCTGCCCGAGGAGGCGGGGCTGAGCATCGACTGGGAGAAGACGGTCGCGCAGGCGGGTAAGCAGACGGCGAACCCAGTTACCTGGGTGCGCAGTTTCTTTACTACCCGTGAGCTGGATTTGGTCAGCGATATCGATAGCTCTAAGTTCGAGCCGCAGGTCGACCGTCTCGTCGGCGAACTGACTATTGCTCCCGTCGATGGTGAGGTCAAGCTTGTCGACGGCCGCGTGGAAACAACTCCACCGGTCATCGGCCAAGATGTCGACCGCAATGCGGTCAGCGGGGATTTGGCCGCCAAGTGGTTGTCGCCGGAGGGCATCGATGTAGAGACCACCGCGCACGACCCGGCTATCGGTGAGGATCAGGTCCGTGAGGCAGCTGAGGGAGAGGCCGCCGATGCGGTGTCGGGCCCCATTGTTGCCAAGGGTCGTGATGGCAAAGATGGTGTAATTCCGCCGGAGCGCATGGCTGAAATCATCAGCTTTGTGTCGCGCGACGGTGGATTGGCCGCCGATATTAATGTCGACCGCGCACGCGAGATCCTCGAGGAGGGGCTGGCTGCTTCCGAGGTTGATAAGCGCAATGCGTCGATACGCTTCAGCGGTGGTTCGCGTGAAGTGGTCCCCTCGGTTGATGGCGTAGCCGTGAAGTGGGATGAAACTATGAAGGACTTCGCCGAGCGTGTGACTTCGACGGATAAGCGCGAGTTCGATGCGGTCTACGAGGACAAGCCCGCCACCTACACCACCGAACAAGCGGAAAGTGCCACCTTCGATGATGTCATTGGTGAGTTCACCACCGGTGGCTTCAGCTCGGCATCGGGAACAAACATTGCCCTGGTGTCGCAGATGGTCAACGGCGCATTCGTGGCGCCGGGCGATACATTCAGCCTGAACGGCTACACGGGTCCGCGCGGTACTGCGCAGGGTTTTGTCGAGTCGGGCATCATCCTCAACGGCCATGCGGATAAGGCTGTCGGTGGTGGCATTAGCCAGTTCGCCACCACTTTGTACAATGCTTCGTACTTTGCGGGCATGGAGGATGTCGCGCACACTCCGCACAGTTACTACATTTCGCGTTACCCGGCCGGCCGTGAGGCGACGGTGTACGAGGGTGCAATCGACCTAGCGTTTAAGAACAGCTCCGACACTCCGATTCTTATCGAGGCCGTTACTACTGGCTCCGACGTCACTGTGCGCATCAAGGGTGTGAAGAAGGTCAACGTTGAGTCCATCAATGGTGGCCGTTGGGCATACACGCAACCGCAGCGCATGCAGGTCAGTGGCAGCTCTTGCCAGCCGTCGTCGGGTGCGCAGGGCTTCACCACTTCCGACACACGCGTCATTCGGGACCTCTCGGGCGCGGAAATATCGCGTGAAACTCAGACTACGGTTTATGACCCGCAGCCAATTGTGTCCTGTGGCTAGTCTGGATTCGCCTGCGCGACCGGCTAAAGTAATACAGCATTGACAATGCAATAGTCCGCGATACCAAAACTCATAAAACCCCAAGGAGTGGTCTAGCAACAATGGCACGTCTTTTCGGAACTGATGGCGTCCGCGGTTTGGCGAATAAGACTCTGACCGCACCGCTGGCAATGCGGCTGGGTGCTGCTGCGGCCACTGTGCTGACTAGCGGTACGAATCCGTCGGGGCGTCGTCCCCTGGCCATTGTTGGCCGCGATCCGCGTGTCTCCGGTGAGATGCTTGCCGCAGCGCTGTCTGCCGGCATGGCTTCCCAGGGCGTCGACGTTTTGCGTGTCGGCGTGCTGCCCACTCCGGCTGTCGCTTTCCTCACCGACGACTACGGTGCCGACATGGGTGTGATGATTTCGGCTTCTCACAACCCCATGCCGGACAACGGCATCAAGTTCTTCGCCGCGGGCGGCACCAAGCTTGACGACGCGGTGGAGAAGGAAATCGAACACGCTCTCCACAACCTGCCGGAGACCGGCCCCACGGGCACCGGAGTGGGTCGTGTCATCGAGGAGGCCCCAGACGGGCTCGACCGCTACCTGTTCCACCTCTCCCGTGCGGTCAGCACCAAGCTCGACGGCATTCGTGTCGTGGTGGATTGTGCAAATGGTGCTGCTTCGCAGGCCGCCCCGATGGCGTACGCGGCCGCCGGTGCCGACGTCGTCGCTATTCACGACAAGCCGAACTCCTACAACATCAACGACAACTGCGGTTCCACCCACATTGAGGTTTTGCGCGCGGCAGTGCTGGAGCACGGCGCGGATCTGGGTCTGGCTCACGATGGCGATGCCGACCGCTGCCTGGCTGTGGACTCGCAGGGCAACATCGTCGATGGTGACCAAATCATGGCCATCCTGGCCGTCGCCATGAAGGAAGAGGGGCTACTGCACCACAACACGCTGGTGGCCACTGTGATGAGTAACCTCGGCCTCAAGCTGGCGATGGAGGAAAACGATATCGCCCTGCGTACCACCAAGGTCGGCGACCGCTATGTGCTGGCTGATTTGAACGCTGGCGGTTACTCGCTCGGCGGTGAGCAGTCGGGGCACGTGGTCATTCCGGATCATGCCACCACTGGTGACGGCACCCTCACGGGTCTGTACCTCATGGCGCGGATGGCACGCACCGGTAAGTCTCTGGCTGAGCTGGCCTCCGTAATGAAGGTGCTGCCGCAGACCCTTATCAACGTGCCGGTGTCCAACAAGGCCGCAATTCTGGAGTCTGATGAGGTCAAGGCCGCCATCGATGCGGCCGAGGAGAAGCTAGGTTCCACCGGTCGCGTGTTGTTGCGGCCGTCCGGCACCGAGGAGCTCTTCCGCGTCATGGTGGAGGCCGCCGATGCGGAATCGGCCCGCAAGATTGCCGGGGAGTTAGCTGCGGTTGTGGCCGCAGTCTAGAGTCAGGAGTGTGGAAATGAATGATGCGCCAGAGGACATTAAAGCCCGCTTTGCCCCGGGTGAAGCCGACATCCAGGTAGAGGTGGTCGATCGTGACGGTCGGGTTCTCGGTACCGTCGGCAAGCTTGAAGCACACGTTCCGCCGGGAATTTTGCACCGTGCTTTTTCTCTTTTCCTCTTCGATGAGCAGGGACGCATGCTGCTGCAGCGCCGTGCGGAGTCGAAGTATCACTCACCACTGCTACTGACGAATGCGACCTGCTCGCACCCACTGCCGGGGGAGCCGGTGGCCGATGCCGTTGAGCGTCGTGCGAAGGAAGAGCTCGGTGCGGATGTATCCCAGTTGGAGGAAATCGGCATTGTTATCTACCAGGTCATCGATGATCGTTCGGGATTGGCGGAGCACGAGTACAACCACGTGTACGCCGGCATCGTCGATCCGAAGTCGGTGGATATCAACCCCGATGAGGTCGATGAAGTGGTGTACGTGACCCCGCAGGAGCTCGCAGAACGTCGTGCGAACGAACCGATGACGGAGTGGTTTAACCACGTCTGGGGTGTCGGGGCGGAGAAGTTCTCCAAGTACGGTTTCGACATTGCGGGTGTGCCGGGTATCCATGGCCCCGCGGAGGCGCAGGCTGCCGCACAGTCGGTTTCGGAAAAGGATGTGTAGCTTCGTGACCAGCGTAGAAAACGCCAGCGTCGACGACTTCGGCCTCGACAAGTCCGAGGAATTGGAGACCGGGGAGTTCTATGCCCTGGCCAATGAACAGGGTGCCGCATTCGGTGAAGGCCATGCCAAGTCGATTCTGTTGGGCGAGCACTCTGTCGTCTATGGCAAGCCGGCTATCGCGCTGCCGGTGACGTCGCTGCGCACGATGGCGTGGATTGACCGCGTGGAGGATTCTCCAGTCCTGTTTTCCATGGACGGCGAGGTCATTGACATCGACGAGCTGCCGGAGCGCTTTGCCTCCATCGCCGCTGCACTCCGCGCTGGCCTGCGTACCTTCGGTATTCCCGAACGCGACCTGCTGGTTCGTCTCCGCTCCGGTATCCCGCCCGCCGCAGGGCTGGGTGGTTCTGCCGCAGTCGCACATGCGCTTATCGACGCAGTGCGTGACCTCGCCGATGGCACTTTGACCGAGCGTCAGCGCTTTGACCTGGTGCAGGAAGCTGAGCGTCTGGCGCACGGTAACCCCTCTGGCCTGGATGCCACCGTTGCCCGCGCATCGCGTCCGGTTTACTTCAAGCAGGGTGAGTTCCATCCGCTGAAGGTGGCCAAGAAGATGTGGCTGGTGCTGGGGGATACCGGTGTGCGTGGTTCGACGTCGCTGGCCGTTGCCCGCGTGCGTGGTTTCGTCGATTCCCACCGAGTCCACGGCCAAGAGTTGCTGGACCACTTGGGGCAGCTGGCCGATGGCGCGGTGCACAACCTGGCCAAGGGCGATTTTGCCCGTCTGGGACATCGCATGGACTCGGCACAGGAAGCGCTAGAAGAACTAGGTGTTGGGCATGAGTCCATCACTGATCTCGTCACTGCCGCGCGTCTGGCAGGTGCCCACGGGGCAAAGCTCACTGGTGCCGGCTGCGGTGGCTGTGTGATGGCGCTGGCAGAGTCCGCCGATCACGCGGAACTGATTAGCCATGCCATGATGGGCGCCAATGCCGTTGCTACTTGGACTGTGGAGGTAAATCCCTCGTGACCACGACCGCTACCGCCGTCGCTCATCCCAACATCGCCCTGATTAAATACTGGGGCAAGCGCGATGAGGCCGTGCAGCTACCGGCCACAGGTTCGCTGTCCCTTACTCTGGGCATCGCTCCGACGACGACCACGGTGTCGCTTATCGATGATCCCAGCGTCACCGCCGACTCGGGCACTCTGAACGGCCAGGAGATGGTGGGTAAGGACCTCTCCCGTGTCCAGAAGTTTTTGGATTTGGTCCGCGAGCGTGCGGGCAGCACTAGCTTCGCAGAGGTGACCAGCACCAACGAGATTCCGACGGGTGCGGGTCTGGCTTCGTCCGCGTCGGGTTTTGGCGCTCTCGCGCTGGCCGCGGCGAAGGCCTACGGCCTGGACTACACCCCGGAACAGCTCTCGGCTCTGGCCCGTCGCGGTTCGGGCTCGGCCTGTCGCTCTATTTTCGGCGGCCTCGTCGAGTGGCTGCCCGGCGATGACGATGCTTCCAGCCACGCAGTGGCTCTGCCGGATTCCGGCCTGGACCTCTCCCTGGTCGTGGCGGTTTTGGCCCCGGGGCGCAAGAAGATTGACAGCCGTGCCGCCATGCGTCGCACGGTCGAGACATCACCGTTCTTCCCGGCCTGGGTGGAGCAGGTGCCCCGCGATATCGAGGACATGAAGGCCGCCATCGCCGCTGCGGACTTCACGGCGGTCGGCGAGCTTGCCGAGGCCAATGCCATGCGCATGCACGCCACTATGCTGGGGGCTCTTCCTCCGGTGCGTTACTGGAATCCGGATTCGGTGGCGGCTCTCGATCTCGTCGCTACGCTGCGTGACGGGGGCACTGAGTGCTACGCCACCATGGATGCCGGCCCGAACGTGAAGGTGCTGTGCCGCAGCGGCGATGCCGAGAACATCGCGGATCGTTTCCGCGCAGAGTTCGAGGATATTGACGTGCTGGTTTCCGGCTCCGGCCCTGGCGCATACCTGGTGTAGCTGGGGGAGTAGTTGAGCAACGCTAAGGGCGAACCTATCGAAGGTGAATCGATTGGCCGCGGCTGTGGCAAACTGTATCTCACCGGCGAATATGCGGTGATGGATGTCGAGGGGCTGGCCGTCATCGCAGGCGTCGACCGCTATGTGACGGTTCGGTGCCACGATGCCGACCCAACGCAGCCGGTCTCTCGCGTGTACTCCAGCTATTACGGCCCACAGGGACGCGTCATTGATACTGATGCACCAGATGACATCGCTACCCATACGATTTCCCTGGTCTATCGCATTGCAGCGGGCGAGCTGGAAAACACCCCAGAGTGCCCCATCAATATCGTCATTGAATCAGACCTCGATGACGCCGACAGTGGTGCGAAGTATGGCCTGGGATCCTCCGGGGCTGTCGCTGTGGCTGTAACTCGTGCGCTGGGGACGCACCTAGGTCTGGAGCTGGATTCACTGGACGTGTACAAGATTGCGATGGTGGCCACGCTTCTGGCTGGTGCAGCTGGTTCCGGCGGCGATATCGCGTGCTCCGCGCACGGCGGGGTGGTGCTCTATCGCCGGCCGAATCCGACGGCGCTCGCAGAGCTCGTGGCGGCTGATCCTGTCGCTGCCGTGGCGGCACCGTGGCCGAATCTTCGCATTGACGCCCGCACCGACCTCGGTGGGCTACAACTGTTGGTCGGCTGGACGGGCAGTCCGGTGAAGACGGACTCGCAGTTGAAGAAGGCCGGTGGCGCAGACCGTGATTTTGTGCGCAGGGTCTCGTCGATAAGCGAAAGGCTCTGGCAGGCGCTTGCCGACGGCGACCACACCGCGGCGTTTGCCTGCCTGCGTGAGAATCGGACGCTGCTGCAGGACTATGAGCGTGAGCGTGCTGTGTGCATCGAGACGGAGAAACTGAAAGCGCTCGCCGACATCGCCGATGGCGCGGGGGCCGCGGGCAAGAGCAGCGGCTCCGGTGGCGGTGACTGTGGAATCGCGCTGGTGGGAGTCTCAGATGGTGTCGATGCCGAGGAGACTGCCGCGGACATCACCGCGCGCTGGCAAGCAGCTGGCATCCGGCCGTTGCCGCTGAAGCTGGCCGCTCAACTTTGACCACAGTTTTTTGACCGTAGAATTTAAGACAGCTGAAATTTACAGAAGCTGGGAACCGAAGCTGCATGCAGCTAGAAAGGGTCGCTTAGGACAATGGCTGAAAAGAGCTCGCACGACCTGGAATATGCACACGTACCGCTGAGCTGGATTGGTCCGGTGCGCATTAGTGGCAACGTCATGAATGACGAGGTGAAGATTCCGCTGGCGACTTACGAGACCCCGCTGTGGCCGTCGTGTGGTCGCGGTGCGAAGGTCTCCCGCATGATCGAAGGTGGCATTACCTGCACTTTCGTCGGTGAGAAGATGACCCGATCGGTGATTTTCACTCTCGACTCGGCAGCTGATGCCGTCATTGCGCGCGACAACATCCTGTCTCGTTATGACGAGCTGAAGAAGGTCGTGGAGTCCTCCTCGCGTTTTGCCAAGCTGGTAGATATTCACTTCCAGATCGCATCGCGTCTTCTCTTTGTCCGCTTTGACTTCTTCTCCGGTGACGCCTCGGGCCACAACATGGCCACGCTGGCGTCTGAGCGTTTGATGTCCTACCTGATGGAACAGATGCCAGAGTTGGGCTATGGCTCGATCTCGGGCAACTTCTGTACCGATAAGAAGACTTCCGCCGTCAATGGCATTCTGGGCCGCGGTAAGTACGTGATCGCCGAGGCCGTCATTCCGGAGCCGGTTGTCCGCGAGCGTCTGCGCACTACCGCCAAGCGCCTGGCTGAGCTCAACGAACGCAAGAACCTCGTCGGCTCCATCATGGCGGGCTCACTGCGCAGCGGTAATGCGCACTACGCCAATATGCTGCTGGGCTTTTACCTCGCTACCGGTCAGGACGCTGCGAATATCGTCGAAGGCTCGCAGGGGCTGACGCAGGTAGAGGCGCTTGACGACGGCTCCGTGCGCTTTAGCTGCACCCTGCCACATTTGATCGTCGGTTCCGTGGGCAACGGCAAGGGCTTGGACTTCGTGGAGAAGAATCTCACAGCGCTGGGCTGCAAGGAGGACCGTGAGCCGGGCGAGAATGCCCGTCGTCTAGCAGCGTGCTGCGCGGCAATCGTCTGGTGTGGTGAGCTTTCCCTGCTCGCGGCACAGACGAACCCGGGTGAGCTGATGGAGGCACACGTTTCTATCGAGCGTGCGAAGTAGTGGTTTGTGAATAGTCGTTTGCGACAATTCGCAAAACCTAAGACAAATCTCAGGTAAACGCGCTAGATTTCTGTAGTAGGCAATTAACATTTTGTGGGCAAAATATCCCGTGGTCTGATGACTGCTCTGATGGCCGTTCTGATGACATAGGGATGTTTCGTTGCCCGTTATTTCTTAAAAATCTGTAGAGGTAGTGAAGGCACGGTTTTGATGACAACAAGCAATGTGACCCCGATCGGTATTGATGACATCGCCTTTGCGACGGGTTCGTACTGCATTGACCTCGCCGATATTGCGCCCCGACTCGGAGCGGAACCGGCAAAGTACCACAAGGGCCTGGGGCAGGAACGCTCCAGCGTGGTTGCCTCTGATGAAGATCCGGTGACGATGGCCGCGACCGCGGTGAAGAAGATCGTCGACCGCCACGGTATCGACGGCGTGCGCACCATCATGTTCGCCACTGAGACCGGTATTGACCAGTCGAAGGCCGCTGCTGTCTATGTGCATGAGTTGGTCGGTCTTGACCCGCATGCGCGCTCTGTCGAGCTGAAGCAGGCCTGCTACTCCGGTACCGCGGCGCTGCAGTTCGCGTGCGCTCTGGTGGCCCGCAATCCGGAGGAGAAGGTCATCGTTGTCGCCTCCGACATTGCCCGCTATGACCTGGACTCCGCTGCGGAGCCGACCCAGGGTGCAGGTGCTGTAGCCATGCTGGTGACCGCTAATCCGCGCATCCTGGCTATCGATGCGGCTTCGGGCGTCTTTACCCGCGAAGTTATGGACTTCTGGCGTCCGAACCACCGCCGCCAGGCGTTGGTGGAGGGCAAGCTCTCTATTAGTGCTTACATCGACGCTGTTCAGGGTGCTTACGAGGACTACCGTGCCCGCGGCGGTGTGGACTTCAGCGAGATTGACTACTTCAGCTACCACCAGCCGTTTACCAAAATGGCCTACAAGGCGCACCGGCAGCTTTCGGCCAATAACGGTGTGGAGCTCACCGCAGAGGACGAGGCCCGCCAGCTCGGCCCAACTACTGAGTACAACCGCATCATCGGTAACTCCTACACAGCATCGGCCTACTTCGGCCTGCTCTCGCTGCTGGACACCGAGAAGGACCTGGCTGGTAAGAAGGTCGCTGTTGTCTCCTATGGTTCCGGCTCGGTTGCTGAGTTCCTCACCGGCAATGTGGTCGAGGGCTACGAGTCCCAGCTGCGCGCCGAAGATAATGCTCGTGAACTGGATGAACGCGTAAAGCTCGATGATCCGACCTACTACCGCCACGCTCAGGTGACGCATGAAGATCCGGGTGAGTACTCCAACCTGGGAGACGACGCCCTGATTGGCACCGGCCCATTCAGCTTCACCGGTGTTGAGGGGTGTAAGCGCATCTACCGCGCTCGTTAGCCCCGGGGGCACCCGCGCTAGTACCTCAACGGAACCGAATCCCCTTTTTTCGCGCCTAACAGTAATAAGAACTGTTTTTCGCGGGGAAGGGGATTTTTCGTGTCCGCACGTTTTACTGGAGGCAGTGGCGGAGGCTTGCTGCACTTTTCGGAAGATGCAGTGACAGCGGCTGCCCGAGAGATCGAGCAGCGCGGCCGTGAAGGCCATGAGCGGTGGGGAAGCGCTCCTGATATTTCCGCAGCAGATTGTGGCCAGGGTTTTGCCGCCCAGGGGCGCCGTCTGCAGCAGGCGGCAGCGAGGCTGCGTGAGCACGGGCAATCGATGTACGCGGGACTTGGCAATCATGCTCCGGCAGTGCGGGAACAGTGGCGTGTCTTTGCAGGCTGTGACAGCGCCGGGAGCGCCGACCTCGGTGGAATTGAGGTAGTGGACTGATGCCATGGGTTGCTCGAATTCTTCCGATATTGGTGCGTGTTATTGGCCGTGGAAGCCGTATTGGAGCCAAGCGCGGGGTTGGCGGCATCGGCAAGAATCTGCCCAAAGTCTTGGATAAGGTGCGACGCGCTGACGGCTGGAAGGGCAGCGCCCTGTCCAAGTTCTCTAACTCCGTGGGGTTGATAGCCTCCGCGATAACTATTGCTATGGCTTTCGATTGGGGCGGTTTGAAAGGCGATGCCGCCGACGCCGCCAAGGAGCGCTGCGATAAAGCTGCGCAGGACTGTGCGAATCAGGATGAGCAGTCCGCCAATGGCGCGCAGAGCGTCGGCGAGTGCGGCAAGAAAGTCGACGAGGTCCTGGAGGATTGCGAAAAGCAGGCCGAAGATATGGCTGAGCAAACCGACGGCATCCTCTCTCAGTGCGAAGCGCTTGTCGACGATCCGGAGGTCGGCGCCGAAGCCGCACAAGTGGCCCAGCAGGTGTGTAACAGTCTCGTCGACTCCACTGGTCAGCTCTACGATGCGCGTAATAGTTGCATCGAGCAGTGTCTTGAGCAGGCAGCGTGTGACACTGAGGCCGCGGTGGTCGCCACCCCGCCGCAGCCTCCTACTGTTCCAGCCAGTTCGGGTGCTACCTCGGCGGCCTGTGCAGAGGTGGCTGAGTCTGGGAGTGGCGAAGGAGCTACTGTAACCGGTGGCAACGGTGCTACCGCTGGTGGAATTGGGGTCGTTGCCAACGTTGATATTGGGATAGAGGCAGGCGTTGCTGCTGGAATATCCGTTGGAGGTGCCATTGGCGCTGCCGGGGCGGCCAGTATCGCTGGAATTGCGGGAGCTGTCGGGGTTGCAGGCAGTGTCGCGTCCTCACTGCTCAACTTAGACATGTGCACGGAGACGGAAGAGCCAGTGTGCGAACAGGCACCTGCGCCAGCACCAGCACCAGCACCAGCTCCTGCGCCGGAGGACTGTGTGCCGGAACCCGAACCAGAACCCAAGCCCGAACCTGAACCCAAGCCCGAACCTGAACCCAAGCCCGAACCTGAAAATGTTCCTGAACCGCCTCCTCCAGCTGAGAAACTAAAGCACTTGGGAATCGAGCTGCCACAGGAGACGCAAGCAGAACAGCGAGCGGAACCGCAGCCAGAACCACAAGCAGAGCCGCAGCCAGCACCAGCCCAGGATTCGGCAGCATCAGTGCAGGAATCTGCTTCAGCTGTGCCCGAGCCCCCTGAGCAGCCCAACGCCCAGGAGCTTGTGGGCGCGGTCAATTCGCCAACGGCAGGTGAGTGGTAATGGGGAGTAAGCATGCCGCGAAATATGACCGGATTGGGCAGGCCTATTACGACGCTGCTGCAATGACTAGGCAGGAGTTCGATACGGCGGTACAGAGGGCACAGAAAGAATTGCAGGGTTTGGAGGAGCGTCGTAAAGCACGCGAAATTAAGGAGAGGGAGGTGGCGGCGGGCGTCGAAAAGCAACAAAAAACCGCCCGACCGAAGGGAACCGTTACGCGGTTGTTCGGGCGGGCGGGGAAAGGGACGCCGACGGTGAAGTCGATTCGGGGCGTGTCCTGAAGCGTGGCCTAGTGACTACTTGCCGGGAATCAGCGAGTGCTCCGGATTTTCCGGCAGCTCCTTGATGAGCCACTCCATGTCGCGGTTAGTTGTGCCCTTGATAGTGGCGGTCGGGTCTGCGAAATCTGAGTACTTCTTGTCGTCACCGACCGTGGCCAGCAGGAAGCCTGTGAGTGCGGCGCGCGCGACCTCCTGGTACTTCACCTTGGAGGAAGAGAAGCCCGCTAGACGACGGAGAAGAGTTGTTTCCGAGAAGCTGCCCTGGTCAGCCTTGTCTACTTCGCGGTAAACGACATCGCCCTTCCACTGAACAGCCAGGCGAGCCGGGTTGCCGCGATCGAGCCACTGATCCTCGCCAGGGGCCAGGACGAGGCCCGGGACCGAGACATTAGTTGCAGCGGCGCTGGAGGAAGGCGCGGTAGTTGCGGGGAAGACGCAGCCAACGCCGGAGATGAGGTCGTGACCAGCAGCGGCGAGGACGGCTACACCCGCGCCCATGCCGTGACCGGCAACGCCAAGCTTCTTCGGGTGGACGACGACCTTGCCCTCACCGAGGCGGACACCAGCGAGAATCTGGAGCGCTGTCTCCAAATCGTTGGCGAGACCACGGTGATCTGCCACGATGCCATTTTCGGTGTCCGGAGCAGCGACCGCGATGCCCCACGAAGCTAGGTGACGCAGCGTGGCGTGGTACTCCTCAATCGGTGTGCGCCAATCGTGTGCGAAGGCGATACCGGGGATGCCATTGCCCTCGGCAGGCGTGTAGACCTTTCCCGGCAGGCCAGTAAAAGCGAGATCACCGACCATGACGCGGTGCGGTCCACGCTTGGAAAGATTAGATGTCAGAGTCTTCAAGTTGTCAGCCACAGTGAATAGCTTAACTATAAGGTGCATACCTTTGCTGAAAAAGTGCCAGGATGAGCGAGAATGTCTATTTCGTTATGACGATTTTCCGCTTCGCGGGTTATTCTGTAGGGCATGTGTGGAATCGTTGGATATGCGGGCCATCAGCCCGCCCTGGATATTGCTGTCGATGCGCTACGACGCATGGAATACCGTGGCTATGACTCCGCGGGTGTTGCCATTGTCGACGATCAGGGGCATATCACTGTAGAGAAGAAGGCCGGTAAACTCGCCAACCTCGAGGCTGCCCTTGATGCGGATGGGCGCGACAAAATCACTGGAACCACCGGAATTGGGCACACCCGCTGGGCTACCCACGGTCGCCCAATTGATGAGAATGCCCACCCACACCAGTCCTATGACGGCAAGGTGGCTATCGTCCACAACGGCATTATCGAGAACTTTGCTCCGCTACGTCAGGAGCTGGAGGATGCCGGCATTGAGCTGAAGTCCGAAACCGACTCCGAGGTCGCCGCGCACATGCTCGCCCGTGCCCTGGACGGTTCCGACGGCGGATCTACCGCTGGTGATTTCGAGGCCTCTGCGCTGTCCGTGCTCAACCGCCTCGAGGGTGCTTTTACGCTGCTGTTTACTCATGCAGACCACCCGGACCGCATCATCGCTGCTCGTCGCTCCACTCCGCTGATTGTCGGTGTGGGCGAAAACGAAATGTTCCTCGGCTCCGATGTTGCGGCTTTCATCGCACACACCCGCGAGGCCGTGGAGCTGGGTCAGGACAACGTCGTCATCATCACCGCAGATGATTACCGCATCCTGGATTTCGCCGGCAACGAGCAGCAGGGTCGACCATTCACCATCGACTGGGATCTCGCCGCAGCCGAAAAGGGTGGCTATGACTCCTTCATGATGAAGGAAATCCACGAGCAGGCTGCCGCCGTCCGCGATACGTTGGCCGGTCACCTCGTTGACGGCCGCATCGTTCTCGACGAGTCCCGCCTGAGTGACCAAGATCTGCGTGACATCGAGAAGGTCTTCGTCGTCGCCTGTGGTACCGCATACCACTCCGGTTTGTTGGCCAAGTACGCCATTGAGCACTGGGTTCGTATCCCGGTCGAGATTGAGGTCGCGTCCGAGTTCCGCTACCGCGATCCGGTGCTGGACCGCCAGACGCTGGTGGTCGCTATTTCGCAGTCGGGCGAGACTGCTGACACCCTTGAGGCCGTGCGACACGCAAAGAGCCAGGGCGCCCGCGTGCTGGCTGTCTGTAACACCAACGGTGCACAGATTCCACGTGAGTCTGACGCCGTGCTCTATACGCACGCCGGCCCGGAGATTGGTGTTGCTGCAACCAAGTCGTTCCTGGCGCAGGTAGCCGCAAACTACCTGGTCGGATTGGCTCTTGCCCAGGCACGCGGCACTAAGTACCCGGATGAGGTCACTCGCGAGTTTGAAGAGCTGGAGACCATCCCGGCACTGATTGACAAGGTCGTCGCTAAGGGCGATGAGTTCATCGACATGGCCAAGGAAATCGGTGCTATTCCGACGATGCTCTTCCTCGGCCGTCACGTTGGTTTCCCAGTCGCACTTGAGGGTGCGCTGAAGCTCAAGGAGCTTGCCTACATTCACGCAGAGGGGTTCCCGGCAGGCGAGCTCAAGCATGGCCCAATTGCACTCATCGAGGATGATCTTCCGGTGGTCGTCGTAGTGCCATCGCCGAAGGGGCGCGCCGTGCTGCACTCCAAGATTGTCTCCAACATCCAGGAGATTCGTGCCCGTGGTGCCAAGACCATCGTGATTGCCGAAGAAGGGGATCAGTCGGTGGTTCCTTTTGCGAACTACCTGATTGAAATCCCGGAGACGTCCACGCTGCTCCAGCCGCTGTTGTCTACGATTCCGATGCAGTTCCTGGCAGCTGAGATCGCTCGCCAGTGCGGTAACGAGGACATCGATAAGCCGCGCAACCTGGCTAAGTCAGTCACCGTCGAGTAGTTCGTCCTGCTTTCGTCGGTACTGCTCAATCTCCGCATCGAGTTCTTCATCCGTGAGGGACTCGATGCGTTTTGCTTCTTCCTCGGATAGGTCCCAGACCTCATCGGATACATGGCAAAATGACAACATCCAATCGAGGTTGCGTTTCTGAATCGTCTTCATCTTCCGTGTCACACGCTGATGAAAAGTTTGCTTGCCGACGTTCTTTAGCGGCCCAACCGGAACGCTAGTCGCGGTGTCCCCATTACGGGAAGTCCACACTTCTGTTCCGTCGGGGTATCTGTCGATATCCCAGCCCTCGTGCGTTTTTAGATTGTGGTGTCGGCGGCAGAGACAGTGCAGATTCTCCGTGTCAGTCGGCCCGCCCTGCTTGGGATTGTCGTGGTTGTACGGCTGAATATGGTCCAGGTCGCACTTGGCTGCCGGGACGTCGCAGCCGGGGAAGCGGCAGGTACCGTCACGCCCACGGACGCGAGCCACCTGGCTCTCGGTGGGGCGGTAACCATCCACCTTGCTATCGGCGGAGATACGGATGTGAGTTGCGCGAGCAATCCATTCTTCGGTGGCTACCTCGCTCAACCAGCCAACGCCATCAATCCATGCTGGCCCACCGCCGACCTCGCGGTAGACATTGATGACAATCTCGGCATTGGTCGATTTCTGTGCCAGCTGTAGTAGCGCTTCCGCCTGCGTGCACTGTTCACCGCGATTGATTGCGGTGTTGCGAATCCCCTGGATTCTTGCCATGAGCTCGGTCGCGCGGTCGTTTTCAAGGATTGCTGTGACCTTTTTGTGCTTGCCATCGCCCGTGTCGGTGAGTGCGACCGCTTCGCCTTCTGGAACCCGTTGGGCGCCGTCGTTGCGGGCGCAGTCGTTGTACTCAGAAACCAAGTCGCCGATTAGACGAGACAGCGTGTAGACACCAACCATTGCTTGTCGAGGTCGCGTCGGAGTGAGCATTTCCAAAAGATGGGGCTCTACCGTGTCGAACTGATCTGGTGACAGCCCGGCAACGCCATTGGCGATGGCGCGGAGATGGGCTAACGAGAAACAGAAGGTGGATTCGATGAGAGCCCGGACTTTTGGTAGGCGTTCGAACATCAGCGCAATTTCGCACAGCGTAGAACACTTGCCGCGGCTAAGGCCGGTTCGAATGCTTATGCGGGCAAGATGGTGATTGACATCGACCTCGTCACCGGGAGCGCAGATATCGATCAGTTGAAGGTCTGCGGCGTTGATGGCACGGGCCGCGCTGCTAATCGGGTCGTCGGATTGCTGGTTGGCCCATGAGGGCTTTTGACCTGGTGCTGGAAGTTCTGTGGGCGGCGATGACATTGGTTATCCCCCTGATTACTACGTGTCCGCCGGAGAATTGAAGATTGAGTTCTGTGGTGGAGAGAAGCATGGAGAGGCTGTGTCAACCAGTCCCGCCAACCCCTGTGCACCGGACAAAGAACTTTCGCTTACAAATTTTCCCTACAACCCAAATCGTACACCTGTTTGAAAAACTGTCAATAGAATTCTGGAAATATGTTCTAAAATTCTGTGCTGAATTAGATCCGGCCCCTCCGTCCGAGACCCCTCCGCCCGAGCCTCCTCGGCAGGGCACCGTACATAGGCAGGACTCGCTGTCGCGGATGATGCGGAACATCACCAGCTTCAGCGCCATCCAGTTCCTCCAAGAACTCGTGAATGCGTTCGAGCGTATTGGGGGAGTAGAGCAGTGCGAGGTGATCAGACCAGTCGCCACCGCCAGTGGCATTGTTGACGTTCGTAATGTGGTGCCCCTCTTGTTCGGGCAAAAAGGCGCCGGTCCACGGGCGAACCACGGTGTCAAAAGGGGTGCCGATATTCAGGTAGTGCGGACCACGTCGGGTAATGCCACGCGCTGCGCGGTTCAGAGTCGCGATGTAGTCAGAGTCCAGCAGCTGTTGAATGCAGGCACGGCCGACAAGGCGGTCGACGAGCTTGTGCATCGGTAGGCCGCATCGCTCAAGGGCACTGAGCCTTCGGCGCATGCCCCACGCAGTAGTGCCTCGGTGGTTTCCCGCAAGCGAGATCACTGCCCGCACGGGGCTGTTGTCGGAGGCGTACTGCTCGGCTTCTTCTTCGTTGAGGCCATGGTTGAGTGCGTCGTCGTAAAGCGAATCGATGCTCGCGTTGGCGTAACTGCGGCAGTGTAGACCGCCCTGGGAATGACCGATGAGGTCGATGCGGGGTAGGGAGAGTTGGGCTCGGAAGCGGTCGAGAAGGTCGGTGACTTCGGCGAGCGCATCGCTTAAATCGGTGGTGGCTTTGACGCTACGGAGACGGCTGACCAGCGCGGCGGGGTCGGAGCCGTAATCGAGTGAGAATACGGGGCGATTCCGGGCGAGGAACGGCCCCAACATGGCGAAGGAGTTGAACGAGTTCATCCAGGTGCCGTGAACCAGGACAATTGGTATGCGACCGTTGTATCTGTCCAGGTCGGGAGTGATTTTGCCGTCGAGGATTTCGCGAACGTCCTGCACGCCGTGGGGGATCCATTCGGGATGACGCAACGAGCGCAGGTATGCCTGCGGAAAGGCGCGCAGTAGAGGGCCGAAAACTCGCGTGCTCGGGGAGTAGTCATCCATAGGGGCTAATCGTAGGCTGGGGTTATGACGTACTGCTACACAGCTGCCGAAATTCGCGCCGCGGAACAGCCCTATCTGGACGCACAAACGCGTGACGACGAACTCATGCGCCACGCAGCCGCCGCTGTGTCGGAGGTGGCGGAGCGGATGCTCTCAGAGGCATCTCCGGAGCCTGGTCGCGGTCGCGTGCTGCTGTTGGTTGGATCGGGAGGCAATGGTGGCGATGCACTCTATGCTGGCCGAAACTTGTCCTCGGATGGGCATGGCGTGGATGCGGTTTTGCTGGGCTCGAAGCCACACGAGCGGGCACTGGAAGCTTTTGAGCTCGCAGGCGGGCGGGTGCTGCCGTTGGGGTGTGACCGGGAGACGGATTTATCGAAGATTCTGTGGTCGATTAGTGAAGACTACGCACTGATCATCGACGGCATCGTGGGGCTCGGAGGTCACGGCGCGCTGCGTGAAGAGGCCGCGTGGTTGGTGCGCGAAGCGCGGTTGGGCAAAGTTCCCATTCTCGCGGTTGATGTGCCGAGCGGCATAGAAGCCGATACTGGGCGTACTTTTGACCCGCCTGCCCAGACCATCAATCCAGACCCTGATTTGGAGGAGAGACAGAACCCGTACCTGCCATCCCACGTCGAGGCCACGACAACGGTGACTTTCGGCGGTCTGCGCTACGCGCACTCGCTGTCCGAATCCTGTGGCACCGTCGAATTACATGAAATTTCCCTCGACTCCTTCTCCCTCGAACTTCCAGGACTGGGGCAGACGCTCTATGAAAACGGTACCTACAATGCCGTCCACCACCAGACTCCGACCGTGGAGTTCTACGAAGCCCTAGGCGGGAGCTTTCCGGCACCACTTGGCGCGATGACCCCGCTCGAACCCGGTGCTGCAGACCACAAGTACTCCACTGGAGTTACAGGTATCTCCGCCGGTAGCGAGGCGTATCCGGGCGCTGGTCAGCTGTGTGCCTCCGCTGCCGTGCACGCGACCAGTCCCGCGGTTATCTATGTCGGCGACGCGGCCGCCCGCAACCGCATCACCGCGGCCTTGCCGACGGTCATTGCGCAGTCGGACTCGGTGGATCGTAAAGAGGTACGCGTCGATGCCTGGGTTGCCGGCCCTGGTCGGGGCACTGATGAGCGCGCGGCCGAGGAACTGCGCGACATTCTGGCCACCGACAAACCAGTAGTCATCGACGCTGACGCCCTGACGCTGCTGTCGAAGCATGAGGATATCCGACAGCTCGTCCGCGAGCGCGGCCAGGAGCGCAACCTGCGCACTGTTCTCACGCCGCACGCCGGCGAATTTGAGCGTCTTACCGGGCACGAGGTCACTAACGCCATCGCAGATGCCCGTGAACTTGCCGAGCAGTTCTTCTGCGAAGTGTTGCTCAAGGGACGTCGCACCGTGATTGCCAATCCGACAACGCAGCGCACAGTTGTGATTGACGCGGGTAGCTCCTGGGCAGCCACGCCGGGCTCCGGCGATGTACTGTCCGGACTCCTTGGCGCCTGGGTAGCGCGTGGCGAAGCCCTCTACGTACCAGTAATTATTCACGCTCGCGCCGCATTCTTGGCCGCGCAGACAGAGTTCGGGCCAGCACCCTGCAGCGCCCAGGACATCGCTGAATCCATCCGAGATGCCACCGCATGGTTCACCAATGAAGGCAGCAGTGGCAAAATACGGCTATGACTTCCTCGGCACCAGCCATCCTGACCCATACCGTTAATCTCGACGCAATCACCCACAATGTGAAGACCGTCAAGGCCATCGCAGGGGTGTCGGAATTCATGGCCGTCGTCAAGGCGGACGGCTACTCGCAGGGTGCGCTGCAGACCGCGCGTGCCGCACTGGCCGGCGGCGCAACACAGCTCGGCGTCGCAACAATCGACGAGGCGCTCTCCCTCCGCGAGGAACTCCGCACCACGCTTGACGACGGCCACACCATCCCCATCCTCGCCTGGATCTGGGACGCGGCAGCCACCTCGTTGCTGCAGCGTGCTGTGGCTGCAGATATTGACCTCGGCCTGCCGTCGATGGCTCATGCGCTGGCCGTGGCCAATGCCGGGCGGGCGCTATCGGTGACACCACGTGTGACGGTGATGGTCGATACGGGCTTGGGTCGCTCGGGATTCTCTATGGCCAATGGGGACTTTGAGCATGCGGTCGATCAGCTGGTCGAGCTGCACAAGACCGGTGCTCTGAACATCACCGGTGCTTTCACGCACTTTGCGTGCGCGGATGAGCCGGGCAACGAGAGCGTCGATAAGCAGGCGCAGAATTTCCGTGCTGCGATTGCGGCACTGCGTGAGGCGGGGCTGGACGAGCTGATTAACCATGCGGCGAATTCGCCGGCATCGTTGTCGCGCCCGGACCTGGCCTTCGACATGGTGCGCCCAGGGCTGGCGATTTATGGTGGCGAGCCAATTGTGGGGGCCACCCATGGATTGCGTCCGGCGATGAGGTGGGAAGCGTCGGTCATCTTGGTCAAAAAGCTGCCGGAGGGGCAGTCGGTGTCCTACGGGCAGACGTGGACAACTGACCGCGATACCACCATCGGCATCGTGCCCTGCGGCTATGCCGACGGCATGATGCGCTCGGCATCCGGTCGTTTCGAAGTCAGCATCAATGGCACACGCTATCCGCAGGTAGGACGCGTGTGCATGGATCAGTTCGTCGTCGACCTTGGTCCAGACAGTGATGTCGAGGCCGGCGACACTGCGGTCATCGTCGGTGATCCCACACTGGGGGAGCCCGGTCTCGATGACCTCGCGGAGGCATCCGGCACCATTAACTACGAAATCCTCACCGCGCCGAAGGGACGCAGCGAGCGAAAGTGGGTGCGCAGCCGCATCGCGCCAACCGCAGAGGACATGCGTGACCTCGGCGAGGAGATTGGCCGGGAGCTAGCCGCCGGGGATTTGGTGATTCTCGATGGCCCACTCGGCGCGGGTAAGACCACTCTCACGCAGGGCATCGCCCGCGGCATGAATGTGCGCGGTCGCGTGACGTCGCCGACGTTCACCATCGCCCGCGAGCACCGTCCGCTGGCAACCGACGGCGTCACCCTCATCCACGTCGACGCCTATCGACTCTTCGGCGAAGAGGGACCCGGCTCCGATGGCGAGGCCTTCGATGCGCTGGACTCGCTCGATTTGGACACCGACCTTGAGGACAGCGTCGTGGTCGCCGAGTGGGGAATGGGGCTCGCCGAGGTGCTCTCCGAGCGCTATCTACAGGTGAGTATCGATCGTTCGCGTGACGACGATGCCCGCGTCGTCACCTGGACGTGGAGCAAGTAGCTTCAAGTCGGTTCAAGTAGGTTACTGAGTATGAACATTTTGGCCGTTGACACATCGACTCCACAGGTCACCGCGGGAATTGTCCGCGATGGTGAAACCGTGGCCGAAAAGCTGCACCTGGATGCCCGTGCGCACAACGAGGTGCTGGTGCCGCTGATTCAGCAGTGCCTCACTGACAGTGGGGTGGAGGCAACCGAGCTGGATGCCGTGGTTGTCGGCTGTGGGCCGGGGCCGTTTACGGGCTTGCGCGTTGGTATGGCCACCGCAGCCTCCTTCGCCGACGCTCTGGGAATTCCCTGCTACGGCATCTGCAGCCTGGATGCGCTCGCGGGTGGTGTTGGCGATGAACTGGTCGTCACCGATGCCCGCCGCCGCGAGGTGTACTTCGCCGCCTACCGCGATGGCCAGCGGGTTTTCGGTCCGGCAGTGGCCAAGCCAGCCGACGTCATGGAGCTGCTCAAGGAAGAACTTGCAGCAGAAGCCGCCGACTTCGCGCCGAGCCAGGCCCGCGGCAGCCTCAGCCACATCGAGCAAGTTACCGGGCTTGAGGTTGCTGCCGAACAAGTCTTTCCCACTCCGACAGCCATGGTTGAAGCGGTCGACTTTGACTCCGCGCCGGGCCCACTGGTGCCGCTGTACTTGCGCCGTCCGGATGCCGTTGTCCCGAAGGCTATGAGATGAGCGTCGTCAAGCTAGTGCGTCTCGGGCCTCCTGCGGCCAAGGCGTGTGCGGCGATTGAGGCGGAGCTATTTGCCGGCGACGATCCCTGGTCGGAATCGGCCTTTATGGCCGAGCTGGCCGCGCCGAACAATTTCTACGTCGGGCTGATTGCAGATGTGGACGAGGACGAAGAACTGTGCGGGTATGCGGGGATTACCAAGCTGGGGCCTGCGGGTGCCGCCGAGTACGAGATTCACACCATCGGGGTGGGGAAGAAGTGGCAGCGCCGGGGCTTTGGGACGCAGCTGATGGACGCGCTGATGGCAGCTGTGGCGGAGGATTCGGGCCCGGTGTTTTTGGAAGTTCGCACAGATAACGAACCCGCAATCGCCATGTATCGGCGCTATGGCTTCGAAAATATGGGGCTGCGAAAGAACTATTATCCGGGCTCTGGGGCGGATGCGTACACGATGTGTCGGCCTGAGTTGGCCAGCTAGATGTTGACGTATTGACTAATCTGCGTTAAACCAGGCACATGGCTAAAACCTTTGCAAAACAGCTCGTAGAAACCCTAGAGAAGCAGGGTGTCAAGCGAATCTTCGGACTCGTTGGAGATAGTTTGAACCCCATTGTCGACGCTGTGCGCGAGTCCTCCATTGAGTGGGTGCACGTTCGCAACGAAGAGGCTGCCGCCTTCGCCGCCGGCGCGGAGTCCCTGGTCACCGGCGAATTAGCAGTGTGTGCGGCCTCCTGTGGCCCGGGTAATACCCACCTCATTCAGGGCCTGTATGACTCCCACCGCAACGGCGCAAAGGTGCTGGCGCTGGCATCGCACATTCCTTCCCGCCAGATTGGCTCGAACTTCTTCCAGGAGACCCATCCGGAGTTCATCTTCAACGAGTGCTCCGGTTACTGCGAGATGGTCAACTCCGCTGAGCAGGGTGGCGTCGTTTTGCATCACGCTATCCAGTCGACCATGACTGGCCACGGTGTTTCCGTGCTGGTTCTGCCGGGCGACATTACAACGCATGAAGTGGAAAATGATGAGTTCGTCACCTCCACAATCAGCAGCGGTCGCCCAGTCGTATTCCCTGACGCCGGCCAGGCCGCCGCGCTTGCCGACGCAATCAACGAGGCTAAAACCGTCACGCTTTTCTGTGGCGCAGGTGTGAAGGACGCCCGCGAACAGGTGCTCAAGCTTGCGGAGAAGATTAAGTCGCCGGTGGGACATGCGCTGGGTGGCAAGATGTACATCCAGTACGACAACCCCTATGACGTCGGCATGTCCGGCCTGCTGGGCTACGGCGCCTGCCACGATGCCTCCAACGATGCTGATCTGTTGATTCTGCTCGGTACTGACTTCCCGTACAACGACTTCCTGCCGACCAAGAACGTCGCCCAGGTCGATATCGATGGTCGTGCCATCGGTCGTCGTACCACGGTGAAGTACCCAGTCGTCGGCGATGTGGCTGCCACGATTGAAACCATCCTGCCGCACCTGGATGAAAAGACTGACCGTTCCTTCCTGGACAAGCAGCTGCGGAACCACGAGCGCCTGCTCAGCCACGTCATCGAGGCATACACCCACGACGTTGAGAACATGCGACCGATTCACCCGGAGTATGTGGCCGACCTGATTGATAAGTACGCCGATGACGATGCCGTCTTCACCGTGGATACCGGCATGGGCAATGTCTGGGCTGCACGCTACGTCACGCCGAATGGCAAGCGAGAGCAGATTGGTTCTTTCCGTCACGGCACCATGGCCAATGCACTTTCGCAGGCCATTGGTGTGCAGGCTGCTGACCGGGACCGTCAGGTCATTACCTTCAACGGTGACGGTGGCCTGTCAATGCTGCTCGGTGAGCTCATCACCGTGAAGCAGGAGCAGCTGCCCATCAAGATGTTTGTGTTCAATAACTCCTCGCTCGGCATGGTCAAGCTGGAAATGCTGGTTCAGGGGCTGCCGGAGCACGAGACCGACCACGACGCAGTGGACTACGCCGGAGTCGCAGAGTCGTTGGGTATCAAGGCCATCCGAATTGAAGATCCGGCCGATGCGCCTCGCCTGATTCAAGAGGCGCTGGCATACGACGGCCCGGTGCTGGTGGATATGGTCACCGACCCGAATGCCCTGTCCATCCCGGCAAACATCACCTGGGACATGCTGATGGGATTCTCCAAGGCCGCTACTCGCACCGTCTTCGGCGGCGGCGTTGGTCAGATGATCAACATGGCACGGTCGAACCTCCGCAACATCCCGCGGCCATAGTGGGGGTAGCGCTCTCGAGATGCGGGAGCGGGTGCGGTGCGGTACCTCTGTTTCCATGATTAAAGGTTTTCTGGTGAACCCTGACCTGACGCATCGCATCGTCGAATTTGAGTTGGAGGCCGCTGCTACATTCCTCGGCGGAGTTTCCTCCGACCGTGTTTCGGTGGCATTCCAAGAAGACGGCGCCGATTACGCCGCTCTCTACAACCCGACGGCCAAGGCTGAGGGCGCTGAACCGAATCCGGTCGCGTCCCTCGGCCGCAATGAGGCTGCTACGGGTAACTCGGCTTTCTTTACCGACCCCACCACCGCAATTTGCGGAACGGTCGTATTTGTCGACGCCGAGGGCAAGGATATCGGCGACGAGGAAATCGAGCGTATTAAGCACGGTATGCGCGCCGTGCGCCACTACCGCGATGACTACCCAGAGGAATACGCTCTCTGGCGTGCCGCTGTGCGGAACCTCGGTCGCCTCGAAATTTAAACTCGGTCGCTGGTAAGCGACCCGGTGGTGCGCTAGTACCATGACTGCTATGACCGAGTTGACCCTGCTGGCAATCGAGAGTTCCTGCGATGAGACTGGCGCTGCAGTGATGCGTGTGCGCTACGACGACACCGACACCAGCACCCCCGCCATTCCCGAGGTGGAAGTGCTTGCCGACGTCGTCGCATCCTCCATGGAGCAGCACGCCCGCTTCGGTGGTGTGGTCCCGGAGATTGCTTCCCGCGCTCATTTGGAAGCCTTGCAGCCAGTAGTCTCCGAGGCGCGCGCGCAAGCAGCTGCCAAGCTCGGTATCGATACTTTTATCCCAGATGCCGTCGCCGCTACCGTGGGGCCCGGTCTCGCCGGTGCGCTGCTGGTCGGTTCGGCAGGCGCGAAGGCCTATGCCGCCGCCTGGGGTGTGCCTTTCTACGGCATTAATCACCTTGGTGGCCACGTTGCTGTCGGAGCTCTCGACGGCGCGGATTTGTCCAACGCAGTGGCGCTCTTGGTTTCCGGCGGGCACACGCAGCTGCTGCGCGTACAGGGGGTTGGTCGTCCGATGGAGGAGCTCGGATCGACGCTTGACGACGCAGCCGGAGAGGCATACGACAAGGTTTCGAGGCTGCTTGGGTTGGGTTACCCGGGCGGCCCGATTATCGATAAGTTGGCTAAGCAGGGAAATCGCAAGGCCATCGCGTTTCCTCGCGCCATGATGCGCCAGCAGGATGCGCGCCATGACTTCTCCTTCTCCGGCTTGAAAACCGCCGTGGCCCGCTATGTCGAGGCGGCGGAGAAGGAAGGTCGTGAATACTCCGTAGAGGATGTCTGTGCTTCCTTCCAGGAGGCGGTCTGCGATGTGTTGACCAAAAAGGCTGTCCGTGCGGCTCAGGATGTGGGGGCCACTACGCTGCTGCTCGGTGGTGGTGTAGCTGCGAACTCGAGGTTGCGTGAACTCGCAGCGGCGCGAGCTACCTCGGCGGGAATTACGCTGCACGTGCCACCGATTAAGTTGTGCACCGACAACGGTGTCATGATTGGCGCAGCTGCCGCCTACCTCATTGCCGCGGGGGTCAAGCCCTCTGGCTACGCCTGCCCGACCGACCCATCGATGCCAGTGGAAGATCCTGTAATGCAATAAGCAGTGATTGCCCCTCGGATCCATGTTAAATTTCGTTAACTGACTTTGACTTGTTTCTCTGCCATGGATCGCAGGACAATTACAGGAAAGCGCTTGCCCAAAAATGAGTAAAGACTACAGCGAGTGGGAACTTCAGCCATCCGATAATTCGCATAATCAGACTGAGCTGTTTGCACCGCAGGGCGAACCGCAAACAACGCAAGCACCGCAAGTTGAACATCAGCGCGGTCGTGCTGGGGGAGTGCTATGGGCAGTCATCGCTCTGCTGCTTGTGGTGATCGTCGCTGTAGCAGTGGTGCTTTACCTAGTTGTGAGTGGTCGAGGTGAGCAATGGTTTGGTGCAGGTGCCAAGGATGAAGTAGCGCCGAAGCTCACTGTTACTGCGACTGCGACGGAGACCGTGAAGGTGAAGTCGCCGGAGAAAACCAAGACGAGGGAAACCACGAGTACGGCTGCGCCCGATTATCCGATTAGTGGGGATTGCGAGGCGTCGGCGTTCCCGACTACGGAGGAAAACTTTACGATCGTCGCCTGTGACGGATGGTGGGCGCTGGGTGGGCGCGCAAACAGTGGTGGACTGGCGGTCTACCAATGGGACGAAGGTGCCTGGCAAAGGAGGGAGCCAGACAGTCGTTACACAACCGGTTCTGGTGGCCCGTGCTTTAGCGATGAGTACATCAAGGAACACGGAATGACGGTTACTGCGTTCGGTCGTATGGCGTGTAACCCCGACAAGCTGACCAATTAGCATTAGCGCTCACTATTGTTGAGTGTTAGCACTTGCAGGGGTAGAGTGCTAACGAAGGTTGTTTGACACACAGTTGTTCACCCGCGACGACGGCTGTGCACGGCAGACCAACCGGCACAAGAACATCACATCACCGCATGTATGGAGGAATTCATCGTGGCGAACGTCAACATCAAGCCGCTGGAGGACCGCGTCCTCGTCCAGATCAACGAAGCAGAGACCACCACGGCTTCTGGCCTGGTTATCCCGGACTCCGCTAAGGAGAAGCCGCAGGAGGCTACCGTTATCGCAGTTGGTCCGGGTCGTTGGGCCGATGACGATGACCGCATTCCTATGGACGTCAAGGAGGGTGACATCGTCATCTTCTCCAAGTACGGCGGCACTGAGCTGAAGTACCAGGGCGAAGAGTACCTGCTGCTGTCGCAGCGCGACATCCTGGCTGTTATCGAGAACTAAAGGGAGGACGTACCCACACATGGCGAAGCTTATTGCTTTTAACGAAGAGGCTCGCGAAGGCCTCAAGCGCGGTGTGGACACGCTTGCCGACGCAGTCAAGGTCACGCTTGGCCCGAAGGGTCGCAACGTTGTCCTGGACAAGGCCTTCGGCGGTCCGCTGGTCACCAATGATGGTGTGACCATCGCCCGCGACATCGACGTTGAGGATCCGTTTGAGAACCTCGGCGCGCAGTTGGTTAAGTCCGTTGCGGTCAAGACCAATGACGTTGCCGGTGACGGTACTACTACCGCAACGCTGCTGGCACAGGCGCTGGTCCACGAGGGTCTGCGCAACGTTGCAGCCGGCGCAAACCCGATTTCGCTGAACCGCGGTATTCACGCTGCATCCGACAAGGCGGTTGAGCTGCTGAAGCAGCGCGCCACCCCGGTCAGCAGCTCTGCTGCCATCGCACAGGTGGCAACCGTTTCCTCGCGCGACACTGAAATTGGTGACCTGGTTGCAGGTGCCATGGACAAGGTTGGCAAGGACGGCGTCGTCTCTGTGGAGGAGTCGCAGTCGATTGCCACCGAGCTGTCCGTGACCGAGGGCGTGTCCTTCAACAAGGGCTTCCTCTCGCCGTACTTCATTACCGACGTCGAGGCTCAGCAGGCAATTCTTGACGGTGCACAGGTGCTGCTCGTTCGCGAGAAGATTTCCTCCCTGCCGGAGTTCCTGCCGATTCTGGAGAAGATTGCCGAGTCCGGCAAGCCGACTCTGATCATGGCTGAGGATATCGAGGGCGAGGCTCTGTCCGCACTGGTCATCAACGCTATGCGCAAGACCTTGAAGGTTGCCGCAGTGAAGGCACCGTACTTCGGTGACCGTCGTAAGGCGTTCATGGATGACCTGGCAGTTGTCACCGGTGCAACCGTCGTTACGGCTGACACTGGCATGCAGCTGAAGGACGTTGGACTTGAGGTGCTGGGTAACGCACGCCGTATCACCATTACCAAGGACGAGACCGTTCTGGTTGACGGTGCCGGCACCGCTGAGGCTGTGGAAGAGCGTCGTAACCAGATTCGTGCCGAGATTGAGCGCACTGACTCTGACTGGGATCGCGAGAAGCTGGAAGAGCGTCTGGCGAAGCTCTCTGGCGGCGTGGCTGTCATTAAGGTCGGCGCTGCTACCGAGACCGAGGTCAACGAGCGCAAGCTGCGCGTCGAGGACGCCATTAACGCTGCTCGTGCGGCAGCTCAGGAAGGCGTCATCGCCGGTGGCGGTTCCGTACTGGTGCAGATCTCCCGTGAACTCGAGGCATTCGCTGACGAGTTCGAGGGCGACGAGGCAGTCGGTGTCCGTGCAGTTGCCAAGGCTCTGACCCGTCCGGCTTTCTGGATTGCTGAGAATGCTGGTAAGGACGGCGCTGTCGTTGTCTACCACATTGGTGAGCTGGAGAACGGCAACGGCTACAACGCTGCTGCTGACACTTACGAGAACCTGATTGAGTCCGGCGTCATTGACCCGGTCAAGGTCACTCACTCCGCAGTCGTCAACGCAACCTCCGTGGCGCGTATGCTGCTGACCACCGAGGCTTCTGTTGTGGACAAGCCGGAGGAAGAGCCGCAGCACGATCACGCTCACTAATTGTCAGTGAGCTAGTGCCCGGGCCTTTGGCACGTAAAATGCTCCCCACCTTCAATCTGAGGGTGGGGAGCATTTTGGTTTTTATGTGAACTGGATGGAGTCCGAGAGAGGAGAGGGACTACATGGCAGTGACTAGAACGCGTTCAAGTTCGCGTTCACGTGCAGCCGGCTTAGCTCGAAGGATTTCATTTCGTTCAGATTCGCTGAGACCGCCCCAGACACCGTATGGCTCACCAACCTTGAGTGCGTGACTACGGCACTGCATAAGAACAGGGCAAGAACGGCAGATAGCCTTCGCACGGGCTTCACGCAGGCTGCGTGCGCGTCCGCGCTCGCCTTCCGGGTGGAAGAAGGTCGCGGAGTCCTGCCCGCGGCACGAGCCGTGCAGCTGCCAATCCCACAAATCCGCATTGGGCCCGGGCAAGTGGTCGATGTACGTCATCGGAATTGATGTCTCCTTCATTGAGCTTTCTTGAAGCAGTGAGCTCAAGTGTGGAGGCCAACAATGAACGGTTGGTAAACCTAAGGAGGCCAGCCGGGATACTACGCAAACAATTCCGTCAAACTCTTACCAAATTTTTAGAAACGGCCAGGTCGTCGAGAACGCAAACCGTCGACAAAGCCTGCGCAGTAGTCCCATGGGGCGTAACGGGAGGGGTCTGGATCGAATTGTGGCTCGTGAACCGGAGATGCCTGTCCAGACAGGAGCATCAGGTAGTGGTTTTCCAAAACCTCCCAGTTGTAAAAGTGCTCGTCACCGCAGTCCTCACACAACATACAGACGCCCAGTAATCCCTCTGGGCTCAAAGCGGTACGGAATAGGCGAACTGCGGCCAGATCTTCAAGAACCTCTCGACGTTCCTGGTCTGTCAGTGGAGCAAACGGCTCATCCGGCTCGAGAAAGCTTGCCGGGTCATTGGGATCTCCTTCGAACGGATCCCGCGGCATGGATGAGAAAAAGTTGTGGTTCACAACCACTACCGTAACAGCTCTGTACGGCAATCCTGTCGATTGGCGATGCACTTAGTTGGGGTTTAGTTCACCTTGGAATAACCCTCAGCTAGCTTTCGGCTAACCCTTGTCGGGCACCTGTCGCTCCGCCTAATTGTCGCGTTTCATCACTGAAGGACTACCCTGTATATAACGTTTGGCAACCACGAAGCGATAGCGCCCCTGGCCGGATGTCGGCAAGGGTGGAGCAGGAGGAGTCCATGACCAACCCCACGGGAATTAGCCTCGGCGGAGACAATCCCAACAAGATTCCACTAGTCGGCCTTACATTCGATGACGTCCTGCTGCTGCCGGATGCTTCGGACGTTATCCCCTCCGGCGTTGATACTTCGACGCAGCTCACTCGTGAGCTGCGTCTGAACATTCCGGTTGTGTCCGCTGCTATGGACACCGTCACCGAGGCCCGCATGGCTGTTGCCATGGCCCGCCAGGGCGGTATGGGTATCCTGCACCGCAACCTGTCTATCGAGGAGCAGGCTCAGCAGGTCGAGATTGTGAAGCGCTCTGAGGCTGGCATGGTGTCCGACCCGGTGACCTGTTCCCCGGATGACACCATCGCCGAGGTAGATGCCAAGTGCGCTCGTTACCGCATCTCGGGCCTGCCGGTCGTCGATAAGGACGGCAAGTTGGTCGGTATCTGCACCAACCGTGACATGCGTTTTGAGGCAGACCTGAACCGCAAGGTTTCCGAAATCATGACCCCGATGCCGCTGGTCGTGGCTGAGCAGGGTGTGTCTGGCGATGCGGCGCTGAACCTGCTGCGCGCTCACAAGGTGGAGAAGCTGCCGATTGTCGATGGCGAAGGCCGCCTGACTGGTCTGATTACCGTCAAGGACTTCGTCAAGAAGGATCAGTACCCGAATGCTTCCAAGGATGGTTCCGGCCGTCTGCTGGTCGGTGCTGGTATCGGTACCGGCGAGGACTCCTGGAAGCGCGCGCACGCATTGGCTGACGCAGGCGTAGACGTGCTCGTTGTTGATACCGCTCACGCCCACAACTCAGGTGTACTTGAGATGGTCTCCCGCGTTAAGAAGGAATTCGGCGAGAACATCCAGATTATCGGCGGCAACCTGGCTACCCGTGGCGCTGCACAGGCCATGATTGACGCGGGTGCAGATGCCATCAAGGTCGGTATCGGCCCAGGCTCGATTTGCACCACTCGCGTTGTCGCAGGTGTGGGCGCCCCGCAGATCACCGCCATCATGGAAGCCTCTGTCGCAGCTAAGAAGGCTGGCGTTCCGATTATCGCCGATGGCGGTATGCAGTTCTCCGGCGACATCGCCAAGGCTCTGGCAGCCGGTGCATCCTCCGTCATGCTCGGTTCGATGCTGGCCGGTACCGCTGAGGCTCCGGGTGAGGTCACCTTCGTCAACGGCAAGCAGTACAAGATGTACCGTGGCATGGGCTCGCTGGGTGCTATGCAGGGCCGCGGCCTGACCGGTGAGAAGCGCTCCTACTCCAAGGACCGCTACTTCCAGGCTGATGTCAAGAGCGAAGAGAAGCTGGTTCCGGAAGGCATTGAGGGGCGTGTTCCGTTCCGCGGCAGCATCGACTCCATCGTTCACCAGCTGGTCGGTGGTCTGCGTGCAGCTATGGGCTACACCGGTTCCGCTACCGTCGAGCAGCTGCACGACGCACAGTTCGTCCAGATCACCGCTGCAGGCCTGCGCGAGTCGCACCCGCACGATATCCAGATGACTGTCGAAGCGCCGAACTACTACCAGCGCTAAACTGGCTTAGTCGAGTTAAATTCCACGGAAAGGGCATGTGAGGAAAGCTCATGCGCGACATCGTTGAAATCGGTATTGGCCGCGAGGCACGCCGGACCTACGAGTTGGACGATATTGCACTCGTTCCCACTCGTCGTACCCGGTCGTCCAAGGACGTCGATACCTCCTGGCGAATTGACGCCTACGATTTCGAACTCCCGATGATGATGCATCCGACAGATGCCATCGCCAGCCCGGAATCCGTCGCTGAGTTTGCTCGCCTGGGCGGTTTGGCGGTTCTCAACGCCGAGGGTATCTGGGCCCGTCACGCCGATGCGCAGGACAAGATCGCCGAGCTGGTGGAGTTGGCAAAGAATGCCGCCACCAAGCGTGAATCCGAGGCAGTGAACCGCAAGCTGCAGGAACTGCACTCTGCTCCAATTGATACTGACCTGTTGGTTGAGCGCATCAAGGAGATTCGCGCAACCGGCGCGATCACTGCAGTTCGTGTCTCCCCGCAGCATGCCCGTGAGCTGGCTCCGCTGGCTATCAAGGCCGGCATCGACTTGTTGGTTATCCAGGGCACGCTGATTTCCGCAGAGCATGTCACGGCTCAGGGTGAACCACTAAACCTCAAGGACTTCATCGGCAGCCTGGACGTTCCAGTTATCGCCGGTGGCGTTGTCGACTACCAGACTGCGCTGCATCTAATGCGTTCAGGTGCCGCTGGTGTGATTGTCGGTACGGGCTTTACGACGTCCCCGGATGCGCTCGGTATCGATGTGCCAATGGCTACCGCTATTGCGGATGCTGCAGCTGCTCGTAAGGACTACCTCGATGAGACCGAGGGGCGCTACGTCCACATCATTGCCGATGGCGGCATTGATACCGTCGGTGACATTGCCAAGGCAATCGCCTGCGGTGCGGATGCTGTGGCACTGTCCAGTGTGCTGGCAACCGTCCACGAAGCTCCGGGGCAGGGCTACGCCTGGCCGTCTGTTGCGGCACACCCGAAGTACCCGCGCGGTGCGGTGTGGCCGGTCGTCGACGATGAGAAGGAATTGGTCAGCCTGGAAGAGGCTCTGTTTGGCCCTTCCGCTTCGCCGTTCGGTGACCGCAATCTCGCCGGTGGCCTGCGTCGCGCAATGGCCAAGTGCGGCTTTACCAACCTGAAGTCCTTCCACCGCGTTGAGCTGTCGGTACGTCCAAAAGGTTTTTAATTAAAGTAATCGGATGGTTTTTTCGCAAAACTACCTTACTGAAAAGCCATCTCCGCTTAGGGTTAGGAACATGAGTTCCGCGCATTAGCGTTACGCCCTTAGAGAAGGTGGCTTTTCCCATGAGTAAACAACGTGATTTCGATGTTGTAATCGTCGGTTCCGGTTTTGGTGGTTCTGTTTCTGCTTTGCGGTTGACCGAAAAGGGCTACCGAGTGGCAGTTCTCGAAGCTGGTCGACGGTTCGAAGATAAAGACTTTGCCAAGACCAGCTGGCGGCTTCACAAGTACCTGTGGGCTCCTAAGCTGGGACTCTTTGGTGTCCAGCGTGTGCACATGTTGAAAGATGTCATGATTCTCGCTGGTGCCGGCGTCGGCGGTGGTTCTCTTAACTACGCAAACACTCTGTATAAGCCGGGTACTGAATACTTCCAGCACCGTCAGTGGGGGCACATTACCGACTGGGAGTCAGAACTCACTCCGCACTATGACAATGCATCTCGCATGCTCGGGGTGGTCACCAACCCATCCGACACGCCTGCCGACGTCGTCATGCGTGAAGTAGCCGAAGATATGGGGGTGGGTCATACTTTCCGCTCGACTCCGGTGGGTGTGTTCTTCGGAGCCAAGACAGGTGGACAGGGTGCGCCAGGGCAAACAGTTTCCGATCCTTACTTCGGGGGGATCGGCCCGGACCGTACTGCTTGTACGGAATGTGGTGAGTGCATGACTGGTTGCCGTCACAATGCCAAGAACACCCTGGTTAAGAACTACCTCTACTTGGCGGAGAAGTTTGGTGCGCAGGTCTTTGACCGCACTACCGTTACTGGCCTGCATCCTCAGGCTGATGGCTCCTGGGTTATTGACACTGAGCGCACTGGCCGTTGGGTAGCTAAGGACAAGCAGCAGTTTAGCGCTAAGCGCGTCATTCTCGCCGCCGGTGCCTGGGGCACACAGAATTTGTTGCATCGCCAGCAGGCCGATGGGCACTTGCCGCTGCTGCCGAAATCTTTGGGCAAGCTGACCCGCACCAACTCCGAGGCTATTTTGGGCGCGATGGGTACGAAGGTGGACCCGGAAAATGACTTCTCTAACGGTGTAGCCATCACTTCGTCATTCTTCCCGGACGAGGACACCCATATCGAGCCAGTGCGCTACGGTAAGGGCTCTAATGCCATCGCAATGCTGCAGATGATTATGACCGAAGGAGGTCGTCGGACTCCGCGATGGTTGCAGGCTGTGGGAACCGTCGTAAAGCATCCTAACTACCTGACGCAGCTCGTGAATCTGCGTAAGTGGTCGCAGCGCACCGTGATTTCTCTGGTGATGCAGAATCGCGACAACTCGATTACGACGTACCTGCAAAAGATCGGGCCGGTGCGTTTCCTGATGAGTAAGCAGGGCGAGGGGGAGCCGAATCCGACGTGGATTCCGTCGGGTAACGAAGCTACGCAACGTGCGGCGGACAAGCTCAGTGCACGTGGTCGGAATGGTCGTGTGCTGGCTGGGGGCACTATCGGTGAGTTGGCAAACATTCCTTTGACAGCTCACTTCATTGGCGGCGCAACGATTTCGGATTCACCCGAAAACGGCGTTGTTGATCCGTACTTGCGTGTGTGGGGTTACCCGACGCTCTCGATTCACGACGGTTCGGCGATGGCAGCCAACCCGGGAGTGAACCCGTCACTGTCGATTTCCGCGAATGCGGAGCGTGCAACGTCGCTGTGGCCGAATAAGGGTGAGGAAGATCAGCGTCCGGCGCAGGGTGAGTCCTACGTGCGCCTGGATCCGATTGCTCCGGTGAACCCGGCTGTGCCGGAAGATGCTCCGGCTGCACTGAACCTGGGTATGCCTGCAGTCCGTAAGTCTTGATAAGCTTTAGGGCGTGTCTGAACAGGTGACTAAGCCCGTCCTCGTCGTGGACTTCGGTGCGCAGTATGCGCAGCTCATCGCGCGACGTGTGCGCGAGGCAAAAATTTATTCCGAAGTGGTCTCGCATGATGCGACGACCGAAGAAATTAAGGCCAAGAACCCGGCTGCGCTGGTGCTGTCCGGCGGCCCGTCCAGTGCCTACGCCGAAGGTGCCCCGAAGCTCAACCCAGAGTGGCTTGAGCTGGGCATTCCGGTGTTTGGTATTTGCTACGGCTTCCAGGCGATGACTGAGGTGCTCGGCGGCACGATTGCTGCTACCGGTGACCGTGAGTACGGCCGCACGCAGCTGAACGTCGTCGACGGTGGCGGTGTCGCTCACACTGGTGTGCCGGAGACACACGAGGTGTGGATGAGCCACGGTGACGCGGTGTCTAAGGCGCCGGAGGGCTTCACCGTTACGGCGTCCACCAAGGGTGCTCCGGTAGCGGCTTTCGAGTGCTTGGAAAAGCGCATGGCCGGTGTGCAGTACCACCCGGAGGTCAACCACTCGCCGTATGGTCAGCAGGTTCTGGAGAAGTTCCTGTATGAGATTGCTGGCCTGGAGCCGGACTGGACTGCCGCTAACATCGCGGAAGAGCTGATTGAGCAGGTCCGTAATCAGGTCGGTGAGACCGGTCGCGCAATTTGCGGTCTGTCTGGCGGCGTTGACTCCGCAGTTGCCGCCGCACTTGTGCAACGCGCTATTGGTGACCGTCTGACCTGTGTCTTCGTCGACCATGGGCTGCTGCGCCAGGGCGAGCGCGAGCAGGTTGAGAAGGATTTCGTTGCCGCAACTGGTGCGAAGCTGATTACCGTCGACGATTCCAAGGTCTTCCTGGATGCTCTGGCTGGTATCACCGATCCGGAGACCAAACGTAAGACCATCGGCCGTGAGTTCATCCGCTCCTTCGAGCGCGCTGTCGCACAGGCGCTGGAGGGCGCTCCGGAGGGCGAGACCGTGGACTTCCTGGTCCAGGGCACCCTGTACCCGGATGTGGTTGAGTCCGGTGGCGGTTCTGGTACCGCCAACATTAAGAGCCACCACAACGTCGGCGGTCTGCCGGATGACGTTGAGTTCACCCTCGTTGAGCCGCTGCGCCTGCTGTTTAAGGACGAGGTCCGTGCGGTCGGTCGCGAACTGGGGCTGCCGGAAGAAATCGTCGCTCGCCAGCCGTTCCCGGGTCCGGGTCTTGGTATCCGCATCATCGGCGCTGTCGATGAGGGGCGTCTGGATACCCTCCGTCGCGCCGACGCCATTGCACGCGAGGAAATGACGGCCGCAGGTATGGACGAGGTTGTCTGGCAGTGCCCGGTCGTCCTGCTTGCCGACGTCCGCTCGGTTGGTGTCCAGGGTGATGGTCGTACTTATGGCCACCCAATCGTGCTGCGCCCGGTTTCCTCTGAGGATGCGATGACCGCTGACTGGACTCGTGTTCCCTACGATACGCTGGAGAAAATCTCCACTCGTATCACCAACGAGGTGCCTGAGGTCAACCGCGTGGTCCTGGATGTGACTTCCAAGCCACCGGGAACCATTGAGTGGGAGTAAGCCACTAGTTGGCAAGGGCCGTGTCTGTGAGTTGTGCAAACTCGCGGGCACGGCCCTTTTCCGTCAGGGCCGAATTGTTCTTGGCGATGGTGATGCGCTTATCGGCGGCTAGGGTGTGGAGAGCTGCGCTCACGGTATCGTCGTCAAGCATGGCGAAATAGGGGAGCTGGTCGGTGAAGAAGACGTAGCCGTCGCGTAGACGTGCGATGAAGAGGACTGTGAGGATGCGGGCCTCTGGTGAGTCGGCGGGGTAGGGGCAGCGCTGGGCGAAATTGTCAGGAAGATGCGCGGCGAGAGGGAGGAATCCGAATTGCCGCGGCAGGATTGCGCAGGTAGCGGTGATGGCGGACAGAACTAGGGTCATTATGCAGGCGACCGGTGTAGAGGAAATTCGTTCGGCGACGGCGGCAATGATCCATGCTCCGGGGAAGATGAGCAGCACGCTTATACTGCTATTCCACGAGATGTCGTTTGGTGACTCACGCATCGGCTCTGCGAAGTAGGAGGGCCGAGTTTCTTTGGTGGGTGTTTTTGCCTGGCGCACGAAAAGTGTGGTGCCGATGAGTACCAGTAAAAGCGCTATCATGATCCACCAGCCAATGGAGCCGATGATGTGGGCTTTAAGCAATGCGAGCAGTGCGATCACTGCGGTGGTGACGCCAATTGCCGTCCCCAGGCGCACGGGACTATTGATAAATTTTGTCGTGCGTTCGGCCCCGTCTTGGTAAGAGCCTGAAGAGTGTTGGTGCCGGCTGGAATCTGTCATACTTCTTAATTTTAGTAGCGATGGAACTATAGATTGTTGAGAGTTGTGTGGCTAGTGTTATGACCATGAGCATTGTAAAAATTAACGCTATTACCGTTCCTGAGGGTTCGGGAGAAGAGCTCGAACGTCGCTTTTCCGCAAACTCTTCAAAGATGAGCGATGTGCCGGGCTTCATTGGTTTCCAGCTGCTGCGTCCAACTGCAGGAGAGAGCCGCTACTTTGTCTTTACCGAGTGGGAGAGCGAGGAGGCCTACCAGGGGTGGCGTGAGGGCCGTGCCTTCAAGGCTTCGCATGAGGGCGAAAAGCGCAAGCCGGTGTCGTCGTCGGCTGATTTGCTCGAATTCGATGTAGTTCTCGATGTGAAGGCCTAAGTAGTACGAAATGTAGTACTCGGCTGAGGTTAGAGCGTCGCGCGGTGGTGTGCGGCGCTTTTCTTCGCACATTAATATCGAACGTACATTCTATTTAGGGTAGTGTTTAATCCGCTTGTTGGGAAAGAATATTCGAGCAGTGTTCGTGGTGGGCAGGGCAGTGGGGATGGCAGTGAGATGGCAGTGGGATAGCAGCGGGATGAGGTGGAACAAGAAGTGACAACGGCGGTCAATATTGCTGCGGGGCAGTCTAAGGAACAGACTATTGCGGCATTGCGGCAGGCGATGGCAGCCCAGTCTGGTGGGACTGCAACTGGTGCAACCTTTGGGCTCGGTGAGGCTCTGCCGGTGCCGGAGGCGTTGGAAAATACGTTGGCGGGAGCAGTGCGAAAAGGGGCTGTCAGTGTCATTGAACAGCCCGGTGCGGTATTGGCAGGTCTAATCGCGGAAGTTACGAAGACAGGTCATGTTGCGCTAGTTGGACTCGCTGAACAGGGGTTGCTCTCCGTGGTGGAGTTGGGCGGGAAGCTATCGAACATTGTCTGTGTGCCAGATCCTGGAATGCAGCCGCTTGAAGTAATTGGGCTGTTGGCGGACGGCGTTGACTTGGTGGTGGCTTCGTTGGCGCGCACTCCGCCGCCGTCGCAGGCACGTCCGCTGCAGGCACGACTGCGCACGAGTGGTTGTGCTCTGGTTTTTGTCGGGCAGCAGTGGCCGGGCGCTGCTGCGGAAATTTCCAGCTCTGTCGCTGGTGTTTCCGGGCTTGGCACTGGTTATGGCCGGATTCGAGCAGTGGATTACCAAGTCAGTGTGTCGGGGACGCGGTTTCCGCGGAGGCAGTGCCGTTGGCGGGTGGGGGAACAGGTGGAACAGAACAATGTGGTCGCGTTTCCCGCGCAGAGGAGGTCCTAGTGGTAGCGGCGGAATCGAGCCGTGTGGTGGCGCTATGGCTTCCTGATTGGCCAGTGCAGGCAGCACATCTAGCATCTGTGACGTCGCAGGCTAATCCGCTCAGTCCAGTTGCGATTGTGGGTGATAGCGGAGTAGCTGCTTGTTCTCCGAGTGCGCGCCGTGCAGGGGTACGGCGCGGGCAAAGCCGTCGCCATGCGGAAGCGTTGTGCCCGGAGCTGGAGGTTGTCGAGGAAAGTGCGGTGCGCGACGCTGCAGAATTCGAGTCCGTGCTGCAACGGTTGGAGGCGGTGGCAGCTGGGGTCGAAGCTCTACGGCCAGGCTTGGCGGTTGTGGCAGCGCGAGGGGTAATGCGTTATTACGGCGGACAGGATGTGGCCTTGGAAAAGCTGCTTGATGCCGCTGCGGTACCGGGCGTGGACTGCAGCTTGGGGCTCGCGGACGATATTGTGACAGCTATTTTGGCAGCGCGCAGGGGAGTGCTGGTAGCTCCCGGGGAAGATGAAGGCAAAAGATTTCGGCAGGGAATCTCTCTGGTGGAGCTGAGGGCGGAAAGTGCACTGGAGATGCCCGCAGAGCTTGCGAAGTCGTGGCAGGAACTCGGCCTGCGCACATTGGGGGATGTCGCTGCGTTACCGAAGCGGGATATAGCCAACAGGTTTGGGGCGCAGGGGGCTAGATGGCACGATTTGGCCTGCCGTGGGGAAGTGCGGTTGGTGGCGCCGCGATCTTTGCCGCCCGGACTGGCTGTGAGTTACCAGTCTTGGGAGAGTCCACTCCGGAGAGTGGATGAGGCCTCATTCGTCGCGCGCTTTCTAGCTGGGCAACTGCATGAAAAACTTTTTAACCATGGGTATTCGTGTTACCGCTTAGCGGTAGTGGCGCAATTTAGTGACGGCTCAGAGGTGCGCAGAGTATGGCGCTGCACTGAGCCACTGGCAGAACAGACTACGGCTGACAGGGTTCGGTGGCAGCTCGATGGCTGGCTGAATAACAGGAATCGGCAGCAGCCACGAGGGGACAGCGGCACTGTTGCTGGAACTGTTGACGGCGCTGAGGAAAATGATGGAGATGACAGCCGCGGAATTGTAGAGCTGCAGTTAGAGCCACTGGATGTGGTCGCCGCCGGGGCCGTAAAGCAGGATCTGTGGCACGGTAGTGATGATGCGCGAGCCAAAGCGCGCCGGGCTGCCGAGCGTGTGCAGGGGTTACTGGGGTCAGAGGCAGTACAGCAACCAATCATGCAGGGCGGGCGTGGCCCAGGGGAAAGAGTGGGATTTGTCGCTTTCGGAGAAAACCCCAAAAACACAAAAACCGCGGAAAATAATCAGCCGTGGCCGGGAGCCGTTCTTGCTCCCAATCCGGCAACTATTCCCGCGACTGCTAATGCTGAGGTGGAAGTGCTCGATGCCAATGGGCAGATCGTGGGCGTAACTGGGCGAGCGACCATGACGGCGGAACCATCTCTGGTGCGGCATGGAGTGACAACGTACCGCGTGTCATCGTGGGCTGGGCCCTGGCCGATTGACGAGCGCTGGTGGGTACCCGATGAGGCTCGCCGAGCGGCAAGACTACAAATCCGTGCGGTAGCGCATGACGGTACCATCGCCGCCTGGTTGCTCATAGGGCATGCCGGCGCATGGAGAATCGAGGGGGCTTACGCGTAGAGGCGTAGCGAGGGGCCGGCACCGGGGATGGGCAACCCGATTACTTCGATTGGAAGTCAATAACCAGGCGGTTCGGATTGCTCAACGAGAAAACCTTGAATGGGGTCTTATCTCCCTTGAGCCCGACGACATACTGAGTCTGTCCCTCGAAGGTGCCGGCGCCGACGACTTCCTTAATAACGGAAGTTGATGTCGGCTTGACCGAGTCAGAGGGGAAGTCCTCCATCTGGAAATCAAAGGGGTAGCCCATGCCCCGCAAGTCGATTACCAGCTTGGCTGTGCCGTCGACCGAAATCGGTTTGCCGGAGCCCTGTTGGGTCGGCACATCCTCGTAACGGACGAAATATCCCGGAGTGCCCTCGCCCGTGAGTTCAAAGACAATGCGGTCGTAACCGTCGTGGGAACCGACACGAACATCTTCAATACCCAAGTAAGCGCCATCGGAAGGGGCAGCTTCTGAGGAGGAACTATTGAAATCGCCCTCCGGAGCAGCATCGTCATCCATGGTGGTTTGCGCTGCCGCAGACGAGCTAGTGGAGCTGCTAGAGCTGCTTGACAAATCGGAGGTGCCAGCGGTTGAGTCAGTCTTCATAGACACTGCAGCAGCCGAGTCTGGGGATGAGTCAGAGGAGCAAGCGCCGAGAGCCAGGCCCAATGCGAGGCACAGGGATGCCGCGATACGGGTACGGGTGCGCGAAACATCCAGCGATTTCGTATTCATACGTCTGACGGTATGTGCGCAGTTACGGAATTTCAACAAGCTGAACTACAAAAGTCGAGGTCAGAAGTATTTGTTGTCAAAGTGTTGCACAATAGTAATAAAACAGGGGTGAACGCTGCGACCTAAGACCCAATCGCAGGGAGCACTCAATTACGCTTAGGCGTATGAGCCAGGCCAAATTTGATACCACCTGTTCTGCTCAGATGACTGAGCCGCTTCCCGGTACTGCGAAGACCGGAAAGCTCTTTATTGCGTTGGAGCACCAACTCGGTTGGTCGCACGATATTTTTGACGGCGGGGTATGGGGAGCAGAGATCACCGGTCAGGTAGAGGCCTGGTTGTCTGAACGCGGCGGCGCGTTGCAGCTGATTCGAAAGCCAGGCCGAATCGGCCAGCAGCCGTGTGATGGCGTTAACGTCTATATCGCGCATTGTGAATCAGTGGATGGCTCTGAGGTTTTTCTCGAACATCGCATGGTTGCTGATGTTGAAGACCTGATGACTCTGGATATCCGCCCTGGCCAGCCCACCGAGGGGGCCACTCGTCTGGACCATCCACTGTTTCTCATCTGTACGCACGGTAAGCGCGATCGTTGCTGTGCGATTAAAGGTCGCCCGCTCGCTGCTGCGATGCACAATCTCTACCCAGAGGTCGTGTGGGAAACCTCGCACTCTAAGGGGCACCGCTTTGCGCCGGCGAGTGTGCTGTTGCCATGGAATTACAGCTTTGGACGTCTGAGTGCGGTGGATGCCAAGGGGGTCATCGAAGACGCTCAGCAGGGCATCGTGCATGCAGAGGGCTGCCGCGGCCGTGGTATCTACACCCCGCAGGGGCAGGCGGCCGAGTTGGCTGTGCGTCGTCAAGCCGATACGTGGGGCGTAGACGATGTCGCACGCGTTGACGTCGACGGCACGACTGCAGTCGTCGCGCTTTACGACGGCCCCAGCGACCGCGACAAGGTCGTGGAATATGAAGTGGCCCTGGAGAAAATCACCACGGAAGGCGTTGTGTCTTCCTGCGGTGATGCTCCAGGGCCAAAGAAGGGCTGGGCTGCGGTCGAAGTAACCCGCCGCTAGCTAGTGGCTAGCTAATGTGCGCGGCTACCTGCGCATAATCTTCTTGGAGAGCCAGTTGCCGAAGATCTGCGCCAACTGGACGATGAAGATGATGACCAGGGTTGTCACCAGGGTGACGTTCCAGTCGAATGCCTGGTAACCGTAGGTGATTGCGAAGTTGCCCAGTCCGCCACCGCCGATGTAGCCGGCCATAGCTGACATGTCGACCACGGCGATGAAGGCGAAGGTGTAGCCCAGTACCAGCGGGCCCAGTGCCTCCGGCACGACGACCGTGCGGATGATGCGCCACGGACTTGCGCCCATCGCACGGGCGGCCTCAATCACGCCGGGGTCGATGGACATCAAGTTCTGCTCCACCAGTCGCGCGATGGCGAATGTGGCGGCAATCGACATGACGAACACCGCGGCTTCGGTGCCGATCGTGGTGCCGACCACGTTCTTTGTCAGTGGGCCGATGGCCGTAACCAAGATGATGAACGGGATTGGGCGAACAAAGTTAATCAGGACATTGAGGACCTGGTAGACAAACTTGTTGCGCAACACGCCACCGTCGCGGGTGGTGTAGAGCAGCACGCCGATTGCCAGACCTGCAACACCACCAATCAGCATGGCGACACAGACCATGTAGAGCGTCTGGCCGAATGCCTCGCCCAGCATTGGGCCGAGGCTATCCCAGTTGGTGTCCTTGCCACTCACCGATGGCAGAGAGTTTAAGAGACCGATCATGATGCAAGCTCCTCTACCTGTGTCAGTTCGGAAATAGCAGCAATGGCGGCATCGAAATCAGAGGAATCCGAGGCGGAATTACCTGTCAGCGGAGTCAACCGCAAAGTAAGGCGACCATAGGACTTCGCCTGCACATTGGCGACTGCGCCGTGTGCCACCGAGGCGGCGACACCGTGGGCACTAGTGGCCTGTGCTAGGGCACCGAGGTCAACACCGTCATTGATAGTGATGGTGACCAGGCGAGCCGCTGCGCTCTCGGCAGACTGATTCACCGAATCGCGTTCACGGCCAATTGGAACATCGCGCAGTGCGGTGGTGGCGAAGCGGCGGCCAACCTCAGTCTTGGGGTTGGCAAAGACCTCGTGGACCGTACCGGTTTCGACGATGTGACCATTTTCCATGATGGCCATGCGGTCAGCGATACCGCGTACAACCGACATGTCATGAGTAATCAGCACGATAGTGACACCCATTTCGCGATTGATGCGACGCAGCAGATCCAGGACGCCGGAAGTAGTTTCCGGGTCGAGTGCCGAGGTGGCTTCGTCGGCAAGCAAGAGCGTCGGTTCGGTGGCGAGCGCACGGGCGATGCCGACACGCTGCTTCTGCCCACCCGAGAGCTGCTCGGGGAAGGACTCCGCCTTGTCGCCGAGACCGACGAACTCCAGCAGTTCCTGGGCGCGAGCGCGGCGCTTGGCCTTCGGCATACCGGCCAGTTCCAGCGGATATTCAACGTTGCGAATCGCGTTGCGCGAATGGAAGAGGTTGAAGTGCTGGAAAATCATGCCGATATTGCGGCGCAGACCCCGTAGCTGGCGCTCGGAGATGCCGACGATGTCGGTGTCATCTAGCAAAACCTGCCCGGAGGTTGGCTTTTCCAGGCCGTTAATCATACGGATGAGCGTTGATTTACCAGCGCCGGAATAACCGATGACGCCGAGGATTTCGCCGGGTTCAACGGTTAGGTTGATGTCGGCGAGCGCGGTGACGTCGCCGAATTGCTTGTTCAGCTCGCGGAATTCGAGCTTCGTTCCCTTGTTGGTCACGAGTGAATCAGTGCCCCTTGGTCTGTGTTCCCTGGTGTTGGGCGGTGCTTAGGTGGCAGTGGCGTTAGTTCTGCTCGCGCTGCTGCTCTTCGACGCGATCCAGAATGTCCTGCAGCTCCTTAGCCGAACGGTCAACCGGAACCGAGGTGCCCTTGGAGTCCTCAGCGACTGCGTCCTGGACCTCCTTGGAGTGCCAGATCTTGGAGAGCTCCGCGTACTTCGGGTTGTCAGCATTTTCAGCCTTGGTGACAAAGACGTTGATGTACGGCTCTGCCTCCGTGGAGTTCGGGTCATCCTGGAAGATGGCGGTGTTCGGGTCGATGCCAGCGCGGTCCAGGAAGGAGTTATTGATAATGGCAGGCTTGCCCTCACCGTAGGCGGCCGGAGTCTGAGCGGCATCCACCGGCAGAACCGTGACCTTGGAAGCTTCCTTATCGATGTCAGCAGGGGACGGGGTCAGCAGGTCATCCTGCTTCAGCTTCAGCAGGCCAGCCTGAACCAGCACGTTAATAGCGCGGCCCTGGTTGGACGGGTCGTTCGGGATGACGACCTCGGTGCCCTTCTCCAGCTCATCAACCGACTTGTGGTCCTTCCAGAACAGAGCCAGCGGGACAATTTCGCTCGAGCCAATCGGAGTCAGGTCCGACTTAGCGCCGACGTTGTACTCAGCCAAGAACTTGATGTGCTGGAAGAGATTGACGTCGAGCTGGCCCTCATCGAGTGCACGGTTCGGGGTCTGGTAGTCGGAGAAGGGCTGAACATCCAGATCGATGCCCTGTTCAGAAGCCTTCTGCTCGAAAACGGTCCAGGCCTTCTTGCCGGCATCCGTGGTGCCGATACGAATGGCGTCATCCGAGCTGCCACAGGCGGTAAGGCCGGTTGCGGCGAACGCGACAGTAAGTACACCGGCGGAAAAACGCTTGAGGTTCATCGAGGGGTCTCCTTATTTAATGGGATTTGTTAGCTGAAGTTTTAAGGCAGAACTAGACCAAGCTGTCTTTAATTCTGGGGTTAAGGCTAGCACTTGCCCAGGTAGTGCTGAAAATTCAACTTCAGCCTAAACAGTCGAACGTGGCTGAGGTGTGACTTACGGATGCGTCCCGGGGGGTGGCGCTTAATGCACATACTAATCGAAAATACGTTTGAATGCAGTCCGTAGGGTGGGTTAATGTTCATGGCATGGAAAACATCTCGGACGGACAGTCGGAGCAGTCCGGTCGGCCACTGAGCTGGTCGCGGATTGAGCGTATTCTATCGGGTAAATTTTCAGGAAAACTACAGCCTAATGGCAGCTTCAATGGCTGGCGGGGGCAGCTGTCAGATTCCATCGTTGGGGCTTTTGAAGCTCCGGAAAGCGGTGTTAGTGGCGGAGGTGGCGTGTCATTTTCGCCTGCGGATATTAAGGCGGAATTGCACTGTCGTTCGAGCTATTCATTCCTGCATGGCGCATCGGATCCGGAAGAATTGGTGTCCGAGGCTGCGCGTTTGGGGTTAAACGTGTTGGGGCTGGCAGATCGCGATGGTTTCTATGGAATCGCTCGTTTTGCCGAGGCTGCAGCGGAGGCTGGTATCGCCACAATCATCGGCGCGGAGCTGGGGCTTCCGCAGCGGCCCCTCACGGTGCTGGGGCGGGGGCCCGAGGGCTATCGGCGCCTGAGCCACACGCTGTGTGATGCGCATATGTCGGCAGGGGAGAAATCCGTCGTCTGCTATCCCTCGCTGCCAGAGTTAGGGGAGGCCGCAGGTGGTTTCTGGCAGGTGCTTGCCGACGTCAGCTGGGTCGGCGACTTGGAAGAGCTCATTGCGGCCTTCGGTGCGGAGAACGTGGCGCTCGAGCACCGCCTGAGCCCCACCGCACAGGTGGCCGATGACGCGGAGGCGATTTCGGCCGCAGCTGTGAAGTATGGCCTGCGAGAGGTGGTTTCCTCTGCTGCGACGGCGGCCTCGCCTGCGGCAAGCCGGTTGGCCGGGGCGAAGCAGGCCCTTGCTGTGCGGGAGGACCTAGACGGGTTCGAGTCACGGCTGGAGCCCGCAGGCGGAGCTTGGTTGCGTTCGTGGGAGGAGCTATCGGCGGCAACACGGTATCTGGGGGCGCAGGTACTGCAGGCAACACAGGACATTGCAGGTGAGTGTGCTTTTACGCTTGATCTCATTGCGCCTGAGTTGCCTCGCTGGGAGGTTCCTGCTGGTCACGATGAGGACTCATGGTTGCGGGAAATTGCTCGTGCAGGGGCACGGCGGCGGTATGGTCCGGTCGATGGAGCTGGGGATAGCTCCGTGCAAGCGCGGGCGTGGGCGCAGTTAGAGAATGAGCTGACTGTGATTCGAGAGCTGGGTTTTCCGGGCTACTTCCTCATCGTGCATGACATCTGTGAGTTCTGTCGCCGGGCGGGAATTCTGGCACAGGGCCGCGGTTCGGCCGCTAACTCGGTGGTGTGTTTTGCGCTGGGGATCGCCAATGTTGACCCCATTAGTGCCGGGCTGTTGTTTGAGAGGTTTTTGTCGCCAGAACGGGATGGGCCACCGGATATCGATGTAGACATCGAGTCTGGCCGTAGGGAAGAGGTCATTCAGTACGTCTATGAAAAGTATGGTCGTGACAATGCCGCGCAGGTGGCCAATGTCATTACCTACCGGCGGCGCGGTGCATTGCGCGATGCGGCGCGGGTGTTGGGGTACTCGCCGGGCGTTATCGATGCGTGGGTCAGAGACCGGGAGGCGTGCCCGCCGGAGCCGGTGCAGCAACTGGCGGAGCAGCTTCGTGGGCAGCCTCGTCATTTAGGCATTCACTCTGGCGGAATGGTGATTTGTGATCGGCCGATTGCGGATGTCGTGCCAGTGGAATGGGCACGCATGGAAGGTCGCTCGGTAGTGCAGTGGGATAAGGATGACTGTGCGGCAGCGGGACTGGTGAAATTCGACCTGCTTGGCCTCGGAATGCTGGAGGCCATCCACCATTGCATTGACTTGGTCTATGAACAGCATGGGCGCCGAGTGAACCTGTGGGAAATAGATGTCGCTGAACCGGAGGTTTACGAGATGTTGGCACGCGCGGACGCGGTGGGCGTGTTTCAGGTGGAATCGCGCGCGCAGCTGGCCACCTTGCCCCGACTGAAGCCGAGGGAGTTCTTTGATCTGGTGGTGGAGGTGGCACTCATTCGCCCAGGCCCCATTCAAGGCGGTAGCGTGCACCCCTACATTCGCCGCCGAAATGGACTCGAACCGGTGACCTATGAGCATCCAGTGCTGGAGAAGTCCCTCGGGAAGACACTGGGCATCCCGCTATTTCAAGAGCAGCTGATGCAAATGGCCGTCGATGCGGCGGGTTTCAGCGGGGCGGAAGCGGACTCGCTGCGTCGCGCTATGGGGTCGAAGCGCTCAGTGGCCAAAATGGAAGCGCTTCATGCCCGTTTTCTGGCTGGGCTGGAGCGCACCAGTGGCATTGATGCGGATATTGGGGAACAACTGTGGAACAAGATAGTGGCCTTTGCCGCCTACGGTTTCCCGGAATCACACGCGCAGTCGTTTGCCTCCTTGGTGTATTTCTCGGCTTGGTTTAAGTACCACTATCCGGCGGAGTTCTGTGTCGCATTGCTCCGTGCCCAGCCCATGGGGTTTTACTCTCCGCAGTCGTTGATTGCCGATGCTCGCCGGCACGGTATCGGCTGCGATGGTCCGGATATCTCGGTTTCAGGCGTGGAAGCCAGCGTCATCGATGGGCGTATTCGGTTGGGGCTCGGCGCCATTGCCGGTGTGGGCAATGACGTGGCGGAACGTATCGTCGCAGCGCGGCCATTTGTCAACGCAGCAGATGTCGCCCGCAGAGCTCGGCTGGGTGTTGGGCACATGGAAGCACTGGCGCGCGCAGGAGCACTTGGGTCGCTGGGGATTGACCGTCGTCAAGCACTGTGGGCGGCGGGCGTGGCGGCGACGGAAAGTGAGGGCATGCTGCCGGGGCTCACGCTTGCCGACGCACCTGCGTTGCCCGGCATGACGGAGTTTGAGCTGGCAGCTGCCGATTTGACGGCAACGGGAGTGACCCCGGGGCAGTACCCGGTGGCCGCGTTGCGGGCAGACCTGCAGGAACGTGGAGTGGTGCCTGCGGCGGAACTGAAAACAGTGCCCGATGGAACACGAGTAGAAGTGGCGGGAGTCGTGACGCATAGGCAACGTCCGGGGACCGCTGGCGGAGTGACATTTTTGGGAATGGAGGACGAAACTGGGCTGGTGAATGTGCTGTGTACGCCGGGGCTGTGGAATCGATTTCGGCCGGTAGCGGTGAATTCGCGGGCGATGGTGGTGCGCGGTATCGCGCAGACAGCCTCTGGTGCGGTGACAATCGTGGCCGATCGTCTGGTGGATATGTCCGAGGCACTGGGGCGGCCAGTGGTGGCAGGTCGAAGTAGAGATTTTCGCTGACTACTAGAATGGATTGTCATGCGCCAGACCTATGAATCCTCGTTAGCACCGGATGGGAGTGCAATCGCCTTTATTGTCCGCGATAGCGGCTACCCGCATGCGGTACAGCAGGAGATTACTCCGGAGGGGCTAGGGGCGGAGCGCCCCGTGAAACTGCCGGTGGAAGGCCCGGTTACCAGGGTGCTGCACTCCCCGGATGGAAAGTGGATCGCCTGCGAGGTCTCTCCGTACGGTACGGAGCGACTGCAGACCTGGCTGGTATCCACCGATCCGGAGGTCGACGGTGCCCGCCCCCTGCGTATGGATGCGGATATGCGCGCCACACTGGTGGAATGGGATAACGATCTCCTAGCGATGAACGCGGTCGATGCCCAGGGCATTAACTATGCGCGTTTGGTCAACCCGACGAACTCAAAGTATGAGGTCATTGATAAACGCACTGACAGCCAGCTGGTAGCGGCTGAAGGCGGGTTTGGCCTCGTGCGGGTGGGGCCGCGAGGCCACCGTGAGCTACTGCTGGTCGGGCCGGGGCAGCAGTGGCAGCCGCTGTTGCCGTCCGATCCCGGCTCCACCACAGATGCCGGTGTCTTATTGGCGCATCCGGGGCAGGAGAAGCTGACCGCATTCGTACTCTCAGATCATGGCGCGGAACAGCGTCGCATCCTGCGCCTGGGTATTACTCCCGATAGCGGTATCAGCACTACTGAGCCGCGCACAGCGGAATCGACCGCAGCGGAGATTTTGGATATGAAGATCGGCATCGAAGTTGATGTCGAGGAGTTCATTGGCAATCCGGATCAAGACGTCGAAGAATTTGTCATCAGTGAGGATTCCTCCACTGCGGCTGTGCTGTGGAACAGCGGTGGGGTCAGCACGCTTGAGGTGCTTACCCTTGGCCTTCACCCGCAGACTGACGACATGCGGGTGATGGTGCGCCGCAATGTGGAATTGCCGGGCATGGTTGCGCGTGAGCTGTCAATCTCCGGTGACGGTGAGCTGATCTCCCTGACAGTAGAAGGGCCAGGCCTTGCGCCAACGGTGGAGATTCTGCGCAATATCGGTGGTGTCATTGAGCCATTGGACATGGATCGCACCGAACGGATTTTGGCTCTGGAAGAGAAGAATCTGGAGACTATGCCGGCCCCAGAGCTGGTCTACTTTGTCTCCCGCGATGGGTTGGAACTGTCTGGTTGGCTCTACCTTCCGGAGTCGGTGCGCAATAGTTCTAATGACGTTTCCGGAAACGCACTACCGCCGGCTTTTATCCACATCCACGGCGGACCAGAGCTGCAGGCGAAACCCATCCACCACGATGTTCTAGCCAGCATTGTGGAGGCGGGCTTCGTGGTGTTCACTCCTAACGTGCGCGGTTCCTCGGGGTCCGGTAGGTCATTCGAGCACGCAGGTGACCGCTATGGACGCTTTGCCGCTATTGCGGATATCGCAGCGGCGCGTGCCTTCCTCGTTGATGCCGGGTTGGCGGACCCAGAACGCATTGCTCTGGGCGGGCGATCCTACGGTGGCTTCATGTCGTTGTTGGCCTCGGCATGGTATCCGGATCAGTTTGCGGCCATCGTCGATGCCTGCGGAATGACAAGTTTTGAAACCTACTACCAATCCACCGAGCCCTGGTTGGCGCAGGCCGCGTTCCCCCGATACGGCTACCCGTACCAGGATGCTGAGCTTCTGCGCGATATCTCGCCGCTGCACCGTGCGGAGGAAATGAAGGTTCCAACTCTCTTTATCCACGGCGAGTGGGATACCAACGTGCCTCCGCGAGAGTCCGGTCAGATGCGCAACGCCATGGACGCATACGGCGTGCCCACCGATTTTCTAGTGGTCGAGGGAGAGGGCCATAAGTTCTCGAAGCCGAGGAGCCGAGCGCTAATCGGTGAGACCATCATCGCGTTTTTCACCGAGCACGGTGTGTGCGATGCGGCGCCTGCCACGACAGCGGCAGCAGAAACCAACAACGAGCAGTAAAAGAAGCAGCGGAAAAGAACTGACGGAAGAAATGAATAGCGCCACGACCGAGCCAACGAACGCCGAGCCAACCAACTCCACAGACTGGATTACGAGCCACACCTGCCACGTGCTTTTTGACCGGCCTGTCATCCCGCCGAACACCGGAAACGCTATCCGCATGTGTGCGGGCTCTGGAGCTATGCTGCATCTGGCCAAGCCATTGGGGTTCAACTTCGATGACAAGAATCTGCGTCGCGCCGGGCTGGATTACCATGACCTGGCTGATGTGCGTATTCACGATTCCATCGATCAAGCGTTGGAGACCTTTGCCAGCCAAGGGTGCCGCATCTTTGCTTTCACCGCTCACGCTGACACTTGGCACACCGATATTGAGTACACGAATACCGATGTACTGCTCTTTGGCCCGGAGCCAACCGGGTTGGAACAGTCAGTGCTCGATGATCCGCGAATTACACAATTAATCCGAATTCCGATGCTGCCAGCTCGTCGCAGCATGAACCTTTCCAACGCCGCAGCAGTGGCTGCTTATGAAGTCTGGCGTCAGCAGGGCTTTGTGGGCGGTAAATAGGGCCAAGGCGAGGGCGGTTACGGGGCGTTTCTGGGCATTATTCGCTCCTGTGCCTAAGATAAATGCCATGGCAGCGACAAAGCTTGATGGCAAACTCTACCGAGACGAAATCTTTGAAGACCTGGAAAAGCGCGTTGAGCGTTTGATGGAAGCCGGCTACACCCCGGGGCTGGCCACCGTGTTGGTTGGTGATGACCCAGGCAGCCACTCTTACGTCAAGATGAAGCATCGCGACTGTGAGCAGATTGGTATCGCCTCTATCCGCCGTGACCTTCCGGCTGACACCACGCAGGAAGAGCTCGAGGCAGTAATCACCGAGCTGAATGAAAGCCCGGAGTGCACAGGCTACATTGTTCAGTTGCCACTGCCGAAGCACCTGGATGAAAACCGTATTCTGGGGCTCATCGATCCGGAGAAGGATGCCGATGGCCTCCACCCGGTAAACCTGGGCAAGCTGGTCCTCAATGAGCCAGCACCACTGCCGTGTACTCCAAACGGCTGTATCCACCTGCTGCGACGCTTCGGCGTCGAGCTCAACGGTGCCAAGGTTGTTGTTATCGGCCGCGGTGTCACCGTTGGTCGCCCAATCGGCCTGATGCTCACTCGCCGCAGCGAGAACTCCACCGTGACGCTATGTCACACCGGCACCAAGGACTTGGCCGCTGAAACCCGTCAGGCTGATGTCATCATCGCAGCCGCTGGTGTCGCTCATATGCTTACTGCAGACATGGTCAAGCCTGGCGCTGCTGTACTCGACGTGGGAGTTTCGCGTGTCGACGGCAAGCTGGCCGGTGACGTTGCTGATGACGTCTGGGACATTGCCGGTTACGTATCCCCGAACCCAGGTGGTGTCGGCCCACTGACTCGCGCTTTCCTCGTACGCAATGTCGTCGAGCGCGCTGAAAAGCTCGCTGGTCTGGCCTAGCCAGCCAGGAGGAACAACTCGTGTCGAAAAGGGAAATTGCGCAGCGTGCCCGGCGGGAAGATCTGCCGGATCCAATGCTGAACCCGCACAGCCCGAAGACCCCGCCGCCGGGGGCATCGTGGCCAATGTGGGTGCAGTATACGATTTACGGCGCGCTCTTTTTCGGCATGTCCGCCTTCGTTGTGTTCCTGGGGCTGGAGCGGTGGCGACGTGCCACATTCATGCTGGGAAGCACAATGATGCTGCTCGGCGTGGCTAGGCAGTACCTGCCGGACAGCATTTTAGGTGTGTTCTCTGTGCGATCCCGGGCCTTTGACCTATGGTTTTGCTCCATAATCGGGATGGGAATCGTATTCCTTGCAGTCAGCGTGGATGCGCTGGGAAGCTAGCTGACATTAGCTGACATCGCGGGCGAGGAAATTACGCACAATCGAATCCACTCGTTCGAACTCCGTCAAGAATCCGTCGTGCCCCACGGCGGATTCAATCTTTTCTAGCCCCAAGCAGTTGCCCAGATTGCGGGCGAGGTGCTCCTGCTGGTGGAAGGGGTAGAGAATGTCTGTGTCCACACCGGCAACCATGGTCGGCACGGTTGACGAGTGCAGCGCCTCGTTGAGGCCACCGCGACCACGGCCAATATTGTGCCGATTCAAGGTATCGGTGAGCACGACATACGAGCCGGCATCGAAACGCTGAGCCAGCTTCTTCGCCTGATGATCCAAGTAGCTTTCTACCTGGAATCGATCTTCCGTGCGCATCGCGCCCAACGGATCCTCACCGGGCTGCGCTGCCGCGCCAAAGCGGTCATCCATCTCCAGCTCGCCACGGTACGTCAAATGCGCGACCCTGCGTGCAAAACCCAGACCTCGGGCCGGAGTCACACCGCGGTCGTAGTAGTCGCCGCCATGCCAATCGGGATCGGACTCAATGAATTGAATCTGCGCAGACTGAATACCAATCTGCCAAGCAGACGCACGTGCGCCGACACACATCACCAATGCCTTGCCGACGAAATCCGGGTGCATCAGTGACCATTCAAGTGCGCGAGCCCCACCCAGGGAGCCACCAATGACAGCTTGGAGGCGGGAAATTCCCAGTTCTTGCAGCGCCAGGTGCTCCACCGTCACCGTGTCGCGCACGGAGATTGCGGGGAAGCGAGAGCCCCAGGGCTTGCCGTCGTCCGGATGTGGACTGGAAGGGCCGGTTGTACCGCGACAGCCACCGATGACGTTGGTGCAGATAATGCAGTACTCGTCGGTATCCAGTGCGCGGGCAGAGCCAATCATCCCGTTCCACCAACCCGCAGTCGGGTGGTACTCATCCGAGGGGCCGGAAGCGTGGGCGTCGCCGGTTAGAGCGTGCTCGAGGAGGATGACATTCGAGCAGTCGTCGTTAAGCCGACCCCAGCGTTCGAACTCGACAGTGACGTCGGGGATGACCGCGCCAGCCTCGGTTGTGACATCGCCGATAAAGACACGCCCCGGCTCGCCCTCGGGTGGGAGGGCGGCCGGGGTAGATGGGGAAAAGCTCATGCCTTATAGACTACTTAGTCCGTTCTGTGTCTGTGTACAAACGGTCTACGCGAGTGCTGCGAAGCCGCCCTCGAGATCGGCGATGATGTCATCGATGTTCTCGATACCGACAGAGAGGCGAACGGTGGCCTGGGAAATGCCGGCGCGGGTCAGACCCTCCTCATCGGACTGGGAGTGGGTGGTGGTGGCCGGGTGGACAACCAGCGAGCGGACGTCGCCGATGTTGGCGACGTTGGAGTGCAGCTTCAGAGCGTCAATAAACTTCCAAGCCTTGGCGGTGTCGGCATCCTTCAGGTCGAAGGAGAGTACGCCGCTGGCGCCGGAAAGGCCCAGCTTGTTCAGCGTCTCGTACCACGGGGAGCTCGGCAGGCCGGCGTAGTTGACCTTGGCGACCAGCGGGTGGTTCTCGAGGAACTCAGCGACAGCCTTGGCGTTCTCATTGTGGCGCTCGATGCGCAGAGCCAGGGTGTCGAGGCCCTGAGCCAGAACCCAGGCGTTGAACGGAGCCGGGGCAGCGCCGGTGTCGCGGAGAATGCCAGCGCGAGCACGCAGTGCGAAGGCCGGGGCGCCCAGGTCGGCGAACTTCAGGCCGTGGTAAGCCTCGTCGGCCTCGGTGAAGTTCGGGAAGATGGAACGGCCGTTGCGGGTCTGAGTCCAGTCGAACTTGCCACCGTCGACGATGACACCGCCAAGGGAGGAGCCGTTACCAGTCAGGAACTTGGTGGTGGAGGAAACCACGACGTCAGCACCGTGCTCGAGCGGGCGCAGCAGGGCCGGGGTCGGAACCGTGTTGTCGACAATCAGCGGAACGTTGTTGCGGTGTGCAACCTCGGCGATGGCAGGGATATCGAGGACGTCGATCTGCGGGTTGGCGATGGACTCACCGTAGAAACCGACGGTGTTGTCCTGAACTGCTGCCTGCCAGGACTCCGGGTCATCCGGGTTCTCGACGAAAGTGCAGTCGATGCCAAGGCGCGGCAGGGTGACCTTGAACAGGGTCTCAGTACCGCCGTAAAGGCGTGGCGAAACGACGAAGTGGTCGCCTGCACGAGCCAGGGTGAGGACAGCAGCGGTCTCAGCTGCCTGGCCGGAGGAGAACAGTACGGCAGCGACGCCGCCTTCGAGGCTGGCGATGCGCTGCTCGACGGCATCCACAGTCGGGTTGGTCAGGCGGGAGTAAATCGGGCCTGCATCCGAAAGGTTGAAGCGGTTGGCAGCGTGCTCAGCGGAATCGAAGACGTAGGAGGAGGTGTTGTAAATCGGCAGGTTGCGCGCGGAGGTCTGTGCGTCCGGAGCGAAACCGGCGTGAATAGCGCGAGTGGACAGGCCCCAGTTGGCGGCGTTGCTGTTGTCGTACTTGGTGGTCATTTCAGATACTTCCTTGCGGTTTTTGAGATTGTTCAAAACGTTGCTTACAAACAATAGTGAACCAAGCTGTCTATTGCAAAGTTTTGGAAAAACCCAAGGTAAGAGGGTGTGTGTATCTGTGTCGAGAGTGCTATAGCCCGCTTAGTACGGATTGGCTTGATTGGTTCTGAGGACGTGGTCGGTTGCGGGGGTGGGGTGTGTAGGGAGCTGTGGCTAGTTGTGTGTGGGGCTGCTGCGTATAGGGGGCGTGGGTGGCGCGTGGTGGGTGGCGCGTGGCGAGTGGTGTTCGACGGGTGGCGGTTTGCCGAAGGAGTTACTGACTACCTTTATGACAGTTTCAATGCAATTTTCTGGGCAAAAGTGTCATAAAGGTAGTCACTAACTCATGGGGTGAGGCACTGCGGTGCCGGGGCATCGGGCGCTGCGGTGCCGAGTGTCGAGGTGAGCCAAACAGGGGACTGAGTATGGGCGAAGGGTACCGTAAAGCGCCGAAAAGCACTGGGTACTGTCAAGACCGTTACGGAAGTCAGGGCATAGAAAAAGCCCCTCGCGCCATGTGCATCAAATGCAACATGAGCGAGGGGCTATCGCCCGAAACCGGCGGTCAGCCTAGGTCGGCCTAGACCAGCCTGGGCCAACCAGGTCAGCCAGACCAGCCAGGAGCAAGCAGCTAGTCCTACTTCTTCAGACCGTCGATGATCTCGTTGAACTCAGCGGACGGACGCATAACTGCGGAGGTCTTCTCATCGTCCGGCAGGAAGTAGCCACCCAGATCAGCTGGGGAACCCTGAGCATCAATCAGGGTCTTGGCGATGGACTCTTCCTTCTCCGTGAGAGCCTTAGCGACCGGTGCGAAAACTTCCTTCAGCTCGGAGTTCTCGTCCTGCTTGGCCAGCTCCTGTGCCCAGTAGAGAGCCAGGTAGAAGTGGGAGCCGCGGTTGTCGATTTCGCCAGCCTTGCGGGACGGCGACTTGCCCTCGTCGAGCAGGGTAGCGGTTGCCTTGTCCAGGGCCTCAGCCAGGACGCGTGGACGTGGGTCGTCGTCATGCTCAGCGGCGTAGCGCAGGGACTCGGCCAGTGCCAGGAACTCACCCAGGGAGTCCCAGCGCAGGTGGTTTTCTTCCTGAACCTGCTGGACGTGCTTCGGTGCGGAACCGCCTGCGCCGGTCTCGAACAGGCCGCCCCCGGCCATCAGCGGCACGACCGACAGCATCTTGGCGGAGGTGCCCAGCTCCATGATCGGGAACAGGTCGGTGAGGTAGTCACGCAGAACGTTACCGGTTACGGAAATGGCGTTCTCGCCGCGGCGGATGCGCTCGAGGGAGAACTTGGTAGCGGACACCGGATCCATGATGCGGATATCCAGACCCTCGGTGTCGTGATCTGCCAGGTACTCGTTGACCTTGCTGATCAGGTTGTTGTCGTGTGCACGCTGCGGGTCCAGCCAGAACACTGCAGGGTCGCCAGTGATACGAGCGCGGTTAACGGCCAGCTTCACCCAGTCGCGGATTGGGGCGTCCTTGGTCTGGCAGGAGCGCCAGATGTCACCCTCGGCGACGTGGTGCTCAATCAGAACCTCGCCAGCGGAGTTGATGACCTGCAGGACACCGTCAACCGGAATCTGGAAAGTCTTGTCGTGGGAGCCGTACTCCTCAGCCTTCTGAGCCATCAGGCCGACGTTCGGGACAGAGCCCATGGTGGCCGGGTCGAAAGCGCCATTGGCGCGGCAGTCCTCGATAACAGCCTGGTAGACGCCTGCGTAGGAAGAGTCCGGGATGACTGCGAGGGTGTCGCGCTCCTCACCATCCGGACCCCAGCCCTTGCCGCCGTTGCGGATCAGGGCCGGCATGGAAGCGTCAACGATGACGTCAGACGGAACGTGGAGGTTGGTGATGCCCTTATCGGAGTTGACCATGTAAAGGGCCGGACCTTCCTTCAGGTCCTTCTCGATAGCGGACTTGACGGCCGCCGCAGTAGCGTCGTCAAGCTTGTGTAGACCATCGAGCATGGCGCCCAGGCCGTTGTCCGGAGTCAGGTTGGCGGCAGCCAGCTTGGACTCGAACTTCGGGAAAACAGATGGCAGGAAGGCCTTGACAACCTCGCCGAAGATTAGCGGGTCGGAGACCTTCATCATGGTGGCCTTCAAGTGGACGGAGAACAGGATGTTCTCGCGCTGTGCGCGACGGATCTGAGCGCGCAGGAAGTTGTCCAGGATGTGGACGTTCATGCCCGTGCCGTCAATAATCTCGCCCTTGAGGACCGGCATGTCCTTCTTCAGGGTGATGATCTGGCCGTCGTTAGCCTCGAGCTGGTAGGTCAGCTTGTCGTCGGCCGGCATGACAACGGACTTCTCGTTGTGGCGGAAGTCGTTGGAGGCCATGGTGGCGACGTTGGTCTTGGAGTCTGCGGACCAAGCGCCCATGCGGTGCGGGTGCTTGCGGGCGTAGTTCTTCACCGGCTCCGGAGCGCGGCGGTCGGAGTTGCCCTCACGCAGTACCGGGTTAACGGCAGAGCCCTTGACCTTGTCGAACTTGGCGCGGTCGGCGGTCTCTTCCTCGCCTTCCGGCTGCGACTTGTACTTCGGAATGTCATAGCCCTTTTCCTGCAGCTCTGCGACAGCGCGCTTAATCTGCGGGACGGATGCAGAGATATTCGGCAGCTTGATGATGTTGGCGTCCGGCTCCTTGACCAGCTTGCCCAGGGCTGCCAGCGCATCCTCTACCTTCTGCTCGTCCGAAAGGCGCTCCGGGAACTGAGCCAGAATGCGGCCTGCGAGGGAGATGTCGCGGGTTTCAACATTGACACCAGCCTGGCTTGCAAATGCCTCCACGATTGGCTTCAGCGAGTAGCTCGCCAGCAGAGGGGCTTCGTCAGTACGGGTCCAAATAATTGTCGCCATAATTCATGTCTCCTATCTGTTTTGTTCCACGATAACCCAGTTTTGAATCTTGGGTTGTGTCGGGGCATAGCGCAAAAACAGTGATAGTGATATGAATAACGCAATTATGTGAGGTAAGTCACGAAATGCGCAATTATTTGTCGCTTATTCGCCGCTTTTCATTCCATTTTTCGCTTTACGACGGCCCCCGCGCTCAAACCCTTCAAATACGAAAAACCGCGCTGGGGTGTCGTGCACGCCGGCGCGGTTGTTCAGGGCAGCCTAGTTAGTTCTGCGTATTGTTCGGAGGATTGTTCTGGCCGAACTGGTAACCCTGAATGTTCTGAGACTGGGGGTACTGCGGAGCATAGCCCTGCCCCGGCGCCGACTGGGTAGTCCTGACCAGTTTCTGGCCGCGGAACCATGCGCGCATGTCCTTGAGGAACATAAGAACGCAAGCCGCGATCAGCATGGCACCTGCGAGGAAGAGGACTACATCCACCCAGGAGCTCAAGAACAGGAGGGGGATGATGGTCATAGCCAACGCCAGTGGTGCCACGGTGACGCAGAAAAAGATTGGTGCCGTCGAGTCTTCACCGCGGAGGATGGAGTGAATCCAGTATGCGGTCAAGGTGACAAGCATCATTCCCAGCAGTAACAGGAGCGGAACAAGAACGAGGGCGGCTGCAGCGCCCATAATGTAGCCGATGTCATCCCAAGAATCACCCAACGATGACTCTAGGCTGCCGAGATCGTTGGCGCCCTGGATGCCGAGCGTGATTGCGTACAGAACTGCGATGATGCCAATCAGAGTTGAAAAACCGACCAAGCCGGTAGTGATTCGGGGGATGAGTGGCATGCGCTGCCACATGTTCTGCAGTGTGGCGTTTGCAGGCAGCGGTGGTACATCCGTGGTCACCGTGGTGGTTACTGTCGCAGGACTGGTTTGAGTCGGGGCGGACCACTGTGCTTGCTGGGTTTGCGTCTGGAACGAGGATTCCTGCGCAGTGGGTACCGGGCGATTTGCCAGCTCGCGCAGCGTCGCGATGGTGATGGTGGCGTTCTCATCGGACAGCAAAGCGTCGTATTCGCGACGACGTCCCTCATCGCCAAGCACCTGCAGCGCAGTGAGCTTCTCCTGGAACTCGCCGGAGTACTCCGAGACGCCAGCATCTCGCAGTTCGGAGAGCTGATTAGAAAGATTTGCATGGAGTTCTTCGGTGCTGGCTGCGCTATCCAGCTTCAGAGACTCGTAGAGGTTATAGCGGTCGCCCATAGTGGATCAAGATCCTATCGGTATTGCAGTTCGAAATATCTTTTAAAACAATTTACCCGGTAGCTAGTACGGAAGCATCGAAGACCCGGAGCGCTCGATGGGTAGGAAGTCCGTGGCGCTCGGAGGGAATGGTAGTCCTCGGCAAACAATGCCGATTGCAAAATGGTTTAGAAGAACTTGAGTGAGCGACTTCCACTAATGGCCGTAGATGTTATTCCGCGCACAAATACCCGGGGAACAGGCGGATTAAATAGCGAAATTTTTGTGTTGCGGAGTAGAGTCTCATTTTTCCCTTGCGGCTCCCCTCACGGTTTTGGGAGCCCGTCTTGGGTCGAAAGTCGAGGGGAACTGAGAGTCCACCAACTGGCGTAAGAAGAGAAAAGGAGACGGTCGCAATGACGTCGTCAAGCGAAGTAACAACCCACAACGACGACCACAAACCGCGTGCGCGTCGTGCGGGAGCGTTTAGCTCGCATCGCCGTCCTGTTCCGGTGCAGGACGACATCTCTGATCTACGCCGAATCTTGGTGATTGTGGCTCTGTCGGTCGGTGCATTCGGCATCGGCGTTACCGAGTTTGTGGCCATGGGCCTGCTGCCTTACATCGCTGATGCCTTCGGACGTGATGAGGATGCCGCAGGGCGCATGATTTCGATGTACGCACTCGGTGTTGTCGTGGGCGCACCCCTAATTACCGTGCTGACCGGCTCGATTCCGCGCAGGCGCATGCTCCTGCTGCTGATGGCGGCATTTACCATCGGCAATGGTGCCACGGTTTGGGCAGGCACACTGGGCTCTTTCGAAGCAGTCATGGTCTCGCGCTTCATTGCCGGTCTGCCGCACGGCGCGTATTTCTCGGTGGCGGCGCTGGTGGCGGCCTCCCTGGCTAAGCCGGGACAGCGCGGCAAGATGGTGGCTCTGTCGGGCGTGGGGTTGTCGGTGGCGACTGTGATTGGTGTGCCGGCCGCGCAGGTGCTGGGACAGATTTACGGTTGGCGCAGCGCCTTCGCGTTTGTCGCGGTCATCGGGCTGATTGCATTTGTTTCGCTGTGGTTCGCCGTGCCGCATATGAACCGCATGCCGAAGACACGTCCGATGGATGAGCTCTCGGCTCTGGTGACACCGCAGGTGCTGCTGACCGTCGCGATTGGCACCGTTGGTTTCGGCGGCATGTTCGCGGTTTACACCTACATCACCTGGACTATGACTCGCGAAGCGGGCATGAGCGAAAACCACATCTGGATTGTGCTGATGGCCTACGGCATCGGCATGGTTGTCGGTACTTACATCGGTGGCTGGCTCTCCGACCACATCGGGGAGTGGGGCATCATGGTTGCGCTGGTGCTGATGGTAATCATGCTCAGCGTCTTCTACTTCACCTCACAGAATGCTGTGCTGGGCACGATCAACTTCCTCCTTATCGGTCTGCTGGGATCGGTATTGGTGCCTAATCTGCAGACCCGTCTGATGGATGTCGCCGGTCGCGCACAGACGCTGGCGGCAGCACTCAACCAGGCCGCATTGAACATGGCCAACGCATTCGGAGCGGCGCTCGGTGGTTGGGTCATTGCGTCCGGTTATGGCTACCGCGCACCGGCTTTGGGCGGCGCGACGTTGGCGATGTTGGCTATCTTCATCGCTCTGCCGACCATTGTTCTTTACCGCCGCTCACAGGCGAAGAAGGCCGAGCGCATCGAACTGCGCTAGGGGTCTTCAAGGCGTAGTGCACGCATAGGTAACGTATGAGGGCATGAGCCTTACAATCGCGACAATCAATGTCAACGGCATCCGCGCCGCCGTCAAGGAGCGCAGCGAAACCAATCTGGGATTGCTGGAGTGGCTGAAGCACACCAGTTCCGATGTCGTTTTGCTGCAGGAAGTCCGCGCCACCGACGACCAGGCACGCAAGGCCCTCGCGCCCGCTTTCGATGCCGGATGGCATTGGGTCGGTGCTGAAAACCTGGGTGCCAAGGGGCGCGCCGGCGTGGGCATTCTCTCGTGCTTTCCGCTTAACGACGTCCAGGTGGGCATCGGCTCCGAGGAGTTCGAAGAATCCGGTCGGTTTATCAGTGGTGTTGCCCCGGCAGCGGACACCGGCCTGGATGTGGATGTCCAGATTGCCAGCCTCTACCTGCCCTCTGGTGCCGCCCTGAGCGAGAAGCAGGATGAGAAGTACCGCTTCCTCGATGCCTTCTCCGACTACCTGGCCGAACTGGGTGCCAAGGGGCGCGACGGTCACCACGCAGTCATCGGCGGCGACTGGAACATCTGCCACCGCGAACAGGATTTGAAGAACTGGAAGACCAACCGCCGCAAGAGCGGTTTCCTACCGCAGGAGCGTGCCTGGATGGACTCGGTCTTCGGCTGCTGGCCCGATGAGGTTCCCCAGGATTCGCAGGTACAGGCCAGCGACAAGGAGCTGGAATCCGGTGCCTTCTCCGATGGTTCTGTGTGGGAGGCCCCGAAGCTCAATGCAGATCCGGTGTGGTTTGATGTCACTCGCCGTCTGCACCCAGAGGCTGACGGTCCCTGGTCCTGGTGGACCTACCGCGGTAAGGCGTTCGATACCGATGCCGGCTGGCGGATCGACTACCAGGCGGTAACCGAACCAATGCTCAAGCGTGCCGTCAGCTCGGTAGTGGATAAGCCTGCCGCCTACGACCTTCGCTGGACGGACCACGCGCCGGTGATCGTGGAGTACGCCTAAACCCGGCATACGCCTAACCCCGAGCGGACTAGTGTGCTCCGACGTCAGCGAACTCTGGGATTATCTCAGGCTCGGGAGCAGTTACGAGATGCCGGTTCTGCCGCAACATGGAGGCGATGCCGTCAACGATGGCGTCGGCCCATTTGTCCTGCATAGCGGGGTCGGCCAAATCGCGGGTGAGTTTTTCAGCGCCCACCGCTCCCAGCGATAGCGCAATTGTCGGCGCATGTGGCCGCGAACTCTGGTTCACCGCCACTGCCGGCGCCAGGCCGGTGCGAAACTCGGTTGGCACCCCGTTTGTGCTGTAACTGCTGTGCGGATTGAAACCTCGGTACACCATTCCGTCGCGCACACCCGCCGCCAACTGCCAATCGGCAGGAGCATCGTCCTCAGGTTCGAGAGACTTCACCACAGCGGATACCGAAAAGCCACGATCGCCGATGTTATCCCCAGAAAGAGTCTGGCCCTCTGATGAGCGACCGACGATTACGGTGGCTGCGCTCGCCGTGTCGTCGGCAAGCGAATGTGCGCCAACGATTGCGCCGCGCTGACGGAGCTTGTCGCTGGCGCGTTGCACGATGCTGTCGATGTGAGCGGAAGTATCCCCACTCAAACGCAGCGCGCGAGGCAGGTCGGCGTTGATAGCCTCGATGGCCTCGCGGCGAGAGTCGACGGTGATGTGCGCGCCGGCGAGCGGATCGACAGCCTCGTCAGGGGAGGGGACGATCGGCTGGCGCGGAGGCATCCACAGCGGATTGGGGCGCGCCGGGCGGTGTGGGGAACTGTTGACAACAGCGTGCAACTCTTCAGGTGAAAACATCTTGTTGACCGCGAAAATCATCACCGAACTGTCGTGATACACAGGCGTGAGCCCCGGCGCGTGCCATGCCCAGGAACGCATCGACAGCGCCTCCGTGCCATCCGTGTTCACACCCGGCGGGGAACTAATGATGTAGTGCACTCCCAATTTCTTCGCCATGGCATCGAACTCTGGATGTGAGCCCAGCAGGTCAACGTTTATCGGCAGCTTGTTGCTCGCCTCGGCAGTTTTGTCAGAGAAGGAGAAATGGCGGAACAGGGTCGGCAGTCCGGCGATGGCATACATCCACGCAGAACCGTCACGACGGTCATTGAGAATATGCCCCTCAAACGCATGCGGCTGTGCGGACAGCCAATCAATAGCTTCCATGTCCGCAGCGGTCACAAACGTGCTTCCGAAACTCTGGCGAATTGCCTCGCGCTGAGCAGGCCCACTCGCCCAGGTCGCAGGCACAATCGCCAGTGCCGCTACGAGCCCCATCGCCAGCGCAGGATTCCACGACTTGGTCGGCTGATCTCGCTTTGCGACGATCCACTGCGCCGCAGCCACAATCCCGACAACGGCAGCCGCGACTGCGTAGCCGACCAGCACTGCGCGCAGAATTCCCATAACCGCCTGCATGCGGTACGGCATGTCGTAGAAGAAAGTGCCAATAAACTTCAGATAGGTGCCGAACGGCTCAGACCAACGGGACTGCGCACTATCGGACACCACAAAGAGCAGCCCGAAAACCAGTGCCGGCCACGGCGCCCATGGGCTGTCTGGCAGGCGAGAGACAAGCGCCACCACCAGGCCGATGAGCACAAGAACCAGAACAGTCCGGGAAAAGATGGGCTCGTCAGCATAGCGGGAAAACCCAATCAGAGTTCGCCACAGTGATTCGGAGCGGGAAATCTCAATTTGGCCGGTAAAGCCCGCAACGGATTCGCCTTGCCCCCTCGCGGACAAAGCTGCCGGGAGAGTCATCACCAGTGAGAGCGCTCCGATAATTAGTGTGCGAGCGAGGCCACTGACACTCGGTTGGGTGATCAACCACAAGCCAACAAAGAGCACAGCAGCAATTGCGCCGGCCGGGTGGGTGATAAACGTGCCGACCAGGGCAAGCGTAGCGGGGACAATATAGCCCCGCATGGTCAAAGCCGCAGCGATCGGCAAAGTGGCCACCGCGAGCAGATACGGCATGGAGGATGTGCGCCAAAGAGCCGCCCAAATCTCCGGAAGCATCAGCGTCGCGACGGCAGCTGCGGGACCGGCATAGGCCGCCCACTTAGGGCCAACTGCGGTGCGGGCTAGCACCGCAGTTGCTGCGGGAACAAGCAGCGCCGGGGCCAAGAACGCAAACACGTTGGAATCGAGGAAGACCGAGCCGGGCAGCAGCCCCGCCATGGCATGCCAGCCGGTGGGGTAGAACATTTCGGCCCCGGTCTCCTGATTCATCAGGTCACCGGCCGCGGTGGGCGAGGCTATTGCATGCTCGTCAATGAACCGGAGGAAGTTGGTATGCCAGAGCATGTCCCAGGCTTCGCGGATAGCGCCGGGGCCGCCAGGGACGTCGTTAAGCACGAGCATGGCGCGCATCGAGCCGACTACCGTAACTCCGACGACAATCATCGCGGTGACAACGCCGGAATCGAAGCCGTCTTCGGGCGTTGCTCGGGGGACGAATCTGCGCACCAGATAGCCAATAGCACAGAACCATGCCCACATGCCGGCCACGAAGAGCCAGGTGTAATCCAGCCCGAGCGCGTGAGACAACCATGCGGAAAAACCGGTCACACCCAGCATTAATGGGCCGGCAGATGCCAACGCGAGCGTGGGACGTAGCCCACTGGCCCAACCGAGAACTGCGCCTGGGACCAGCAGGATGAAGACGGCAACCGCAATGGCAGCGAGCATGGGACTCCTGACGGATAAGAGAATTGAATTAGTCCAATAATACCTGTGGGTTAGTTCGGCACTTGGGACGCGAGCGCCTAAGATTTGAAGAAGGACTGATGGGACTTCAGCCGCTGTAAAACCCAAGCGCGAATCTGCGCGGGACTTGAAGCGAGCTCGGTGCGGACCAGGAAAGGAGAGGACATCCCCAGTGAAAAACGGCGAGAGCGATAACAAGCGGCACCAGATGGCCGATTTGGAAGCCATCGCACGGAGTCTGCAGAACGACCCTGGCACTGCTGTCAATGTCCCAGTGGTCGTGACTTCCGGTGTCATTGTTGCGTTTATCGTGCTGTCTTTTGCCTACGCGTGGCCACTGTGGATTTCCCTCGGACTCATTGTTCTGCTGGGAGCCGTGATGGTCGTGTCCTACACCCGTAGGCCACCCGTAGCCCCGCTCGAGTTGACCCAGGGGGAGCGTGAGCGTGTTCGCCGTGTTCTCTCTGAACACGGCATTCGCCCAGCGATCACGTTGGTGCGCGCACTGTACCCCGAGGAATCGCCAGCCGCTGCGGCGCGCACCGTCAAATTGCTATCCGATCGAATGCTTGTGGAGCAGGGGGACGAGGGGCGTCGGGGCTAGCTTTTGGCAGTCGGTTTCCTGCAAAAGCCCGTGGTGTTGTCGAAACGGGTACGTCGTCGACTCTCAACTGCGGGCCTCGCGCTAGACTTATTGGCTATGAGTGAAAGCAAGGGTCCTGAGGCAACTAATCCTGCACCGAGTGCTCGTAAGCAGCGCGTTCTGTCCGGCATTCAGCCGACCGCAGATTCCTACCACCTGGGCAACTACCTGGGTGCATTGAAGAACTGGATTAATCTGCAGGATGACTTCGACGCTTACTACTTCATTCCAGACCTGCACGCCATCACTGTCGAGCAGAATCCGAAGGAGCTGCGTCAGCGCACTATCGCAGGTGCCGCACAGCTGATTGCACTCGGTATTGATCCGGAGAAGTCGGTGCTCTTCGTGCAGTCGCATGTGCCCGAGCACGCGGAGCTCGGATGGGTGTTGACCTGCTTGACTGGCTTTGGTGAAGCCAGCCGTATGACGCAGTTCAAGGACAAGTCCTCTCGTCAGGGCGCGGAACATACCTCCGCTGGTTTGTTCGCGTACCCCATGTTGATGGCTGCCGACATCTTGCTCTACCGCCCACAGCTGGTGCCGGTGGGGGAGGATCAGCGCCAGCACCTCGAACTGACGCGTAACCTGGCGCAGCGCTTCAACTCCCGCTACAAGAAGACCTTCGTGGTGCCGGATCCACACATCATGGAAGGCTCCGCGAAAATTTACGACTTGCAGGATCCGACCTCGAAGATGAGCAAGTCGGGTGCAAATCCGAAGGGCATTATTAACCTCTTGGACGACCCGAAGGTCTCCGCCAAGCGCATTCGCTCGGCCGTTACCGACAATGACGGAGAGATCCGCTTCGACCGTGAGAACAAGCCGGGCGTTTCCAACCTGCTGGTCATTCAGTCGGCGTTGACCGACAAGCCTGTCGACGAGCTCGTTGCCGGCTACGAAGGCGCTGGCTACGGCCAGCTGAAGGCTGATACCGCAGATGCGCTGGAGGCATTCACCACGCCACTGCGTGCACGCTATGAGGAGCTCATGGCCGATCGTGGTGAGTTGGAACGGATCCTGGCCGAAGGCGCTGACCGTGCCCGTGAAGTTGCCGCCAAGACACTTGCAGATGTGTACGAGCGAGTCGGGTTCCTGAAGGCCGCCAACCGTTAATTCAGCTGTAGACTCTGCGCTTCAGTCTCCGTACCGAAAGCTGGCACGTTAAGGTAGGGGACATGGCAACCTCTACTCAAAAAGATCCGAAGAGAACGGACCGCTATGGCATCGAGCGTGTACACGCCGATGAACCGAGCGCAATCGACCGCCTCCGCGAAAAGTGGGCGTGGTTCGATCACGTTATGCGGATGCAGGAGCGCTACTCCGAGCAGGGTGGCAACTTTTTTGCCGCCGCTGTCACGTACTTCTCCGTGCTGTCGATTTTCCCCCTAATCATGACGGCATTTGCCATCCTCGCGCTTGTGCTGCGTGGCAATGAGCAGCTGCTTGAGCAAATCCAGTCCGCTATCACCGACTCCATCGATGGGTCGATGGGCGACACCATCAACGCAATTATCGAAGGCGCGATCGATCAGGCAGGTGGCGTCTTCACCGTCGGTTTCATTGCCACCCTGTGGTCGGGTCTTGGTTGGATGGGCAACCTCTCCAACGCAGTGACACAGCTGTGGAAGCGCCCGCTGGGCGCTAGCAACTTCGTGGTGGGAAAGGTTCGCGACCTGCTGCGTCTGCTGGGCATGCTGGTTATGATCCTGCTGACCTTCGCTGTCACCGCAGCCGGCTCTTCCGGACTGACCCAGTCCCTGCTGGACAAGATTGGTCTGGCTCATGTCCCGGGAATCACAATTATTGCGGGATTGATTGCCATCGCCATTGGTCTCGTTGCCAACTGGCTGCTGTTCTTCTGGATGCTCGCTTTCCTGCCGCGCGGGGGCGCCCCGTTCCGCTCTGCGGCAAAGGGTGCGATTATCGGTGCGATTGGCCTTGAGGTTGTCAAGCAGCTCGGTAGCGTTTTCTTCTCCAACGCCCTGTCGAACCCGGCCGGTGCAGTTTTCGGTCCGGTCATCGGTTTGATGGTCGTTTTCTACCTCATCTGGCGCATCACTATGTACGCCACCGCCTGGACGGCGACGACCGAAGAAGCGCTTGCCGACGAGGAGCTGGATGCACCTGCTCCTGCTGTCATTAACGTCCGTGCGGAAGCGGCCAACCCGTCCGGATTGAACCGCCTGCTCGGTTCGAAATAATTAGCCGCGATCGCGTCTGCCGAAGCGGTAGGTGACCATCGCAATCAATGCGATGACACCTACGATGGCAGCGCTGACAGTAATTTTTAGCCCGGTTCCTGTTGACTCGTTGTCCAGGATATCGGGCAATTTTTCTACCAACTTATCCTCAGTCGCTTCCGCTTCGAGGACACCGACAGAGCTGTCCTGCGGTGCCGCGAAGCCGGCGTCGAGAAGCGATGCCGCCTGCTCCCAGGGGCGCGGTGAATCCTCCACAGTGACGTCGAGAACGATGACGCCGAGACGACGGCCATCGCGCTCAGCCACCCCAGCGAAGGTGTGACGGGCATCGTCGGTAAAACCAGTCTTGCCTCCAAGGGCGCCGGGGTAGTCCTGGGCAATCAGCTGATTGTCGTTGGCGATTTCGAAGTCATCGACCTCGAGAGCCTTGTCTCCGGGGATGGTGGCCAGGCGGGTGGCCGAGAGCTTGCGATAGGTCTCATTGTTGAATGCGTGCTGGAAGAACAGTGACATGTCGTATGCCGACGTCATCTGTCCCGGAGCATCGAGACCAGTCGGGTTGACCACTCGCGTATCCGTCGCCCCCAACTTCTTTGCCAGGGCATTGACCTTCTCTGTGGTCTTATCCATGCCACCAAGTTCGCGAGCCAAGGCGTGGCCGGTGTCGTTGCCGGAGTTAAGCAACAGACCAGTCAGGAGCGTTTCTACCGAGTAGTTCACGTCCTCGACGATGCCGACACGAGAGCCCTCCATGTTCGCGTCCTCGAAGGTCGCCTTGACTGGGGTGTCGAGCTTCAAATTCTCGATTGCCTCCATCGCCAGCAGCACCTTAATAATCGATGCCGGACGGTAGCGGCCGTGCGGGTCCTTCGCCGCAAGGACATCGCCGGATTTCAAATCGAACACCGTCCATGCAGAGGCGGAGAGGTCCTTCGGAACGTCAAACCCCTCACCGCTGACAATGCCGCAGGCGGACATCTTGCTACCTCCAGCCGGCTTTTGAGGAACCGGAAGTGGAGCGGGAGATGTTTCGCCGGGAGCCGGAACCTCAGAGGAATCCACTGGTGCTGGTGGAAAGGTCTTGTAGGGGCAGCCCTCCGTGTCACGGATATCAGGTGCGGGACCGACAATCGGGGCGTCGTCGGTAAGCGAGGTGCTCTGCGCCATGGCTGCGGGGGCGGTGCTCGGCAGAAGCAGAGCGCTGGTAGCTAGCAGCGTAACGGCAGATGAGAAGCGGCGAGAGGGAAACATGATGAGATAAGGGTAGTAAAACGTCACCCGAAATGACGTATTCGTCGTGTGTGGATGGGGGAAAACGGGGGAGCGGAAGCCTTTGTACAAAGCAGAATTACGATTCACCGGCAGTGAAGTAGAAGCGGAGGGCACAATACCGATAGTCTGGCCATTATGACTAATTCTTTGCACAGTGATGCTCAGTCTCTGGACACACAGTCTTCGGCATCGAATCTCGATGAGATGCGCAAGGTTGTCGCCAGCCTGCCCAAGGTACTGCTTCACGATCACCTCGATGGCGGCCTGCGCCCGCAGACCGTTATCGACCTGGCCGCGGACTGCGGTTACACCGATCAGTTGCCCACCACCGACGTGGATGAACTGGAGAAGTGGTTCATTGATACCGGCAACTCTGGCTCGTTGCCGAGCTACCTGACCGCCTTCGCGCACACCTGCGCCGTCATGCAGACCGCTGAGTCGCTGACGCGCGTGGCGCGTGAGGCCGTCGAGGATCTGGCCGCCGACAACGTCGTCTACGCTGAGCTGCGCCTGGCTCCGGAAAACCATTTGGAAAAGGGCCTGGATATGCAGGCTGTCATCGACGCGCTGGTCGAAGGCCTGGCGCAGGGTGAAGCCCATGCCGCCGCTGAGGGAAAGCACATCACCGCACGTCTGCTGGTCTGTGCGATGCGCCAGAATGACAATTCCAAGGAAGTCGCACAGCTGGTCATCGACAACTACGGGAAGAACTCCGACGGGTACGTTGTCGGTTTTGACATCGCTGGACCGGAAAACGGCTTCCCACCGGCTAACCATGCCGAAGCATTCACCATGCTGCGGGAAAACCTCATTCCGGTCACCATTCACGCAGGTGAAGACGCCGGTGTGGATTCGTTGCAGGACGCTGTCGTGCAAGGTGCTCGCCGCCTGGGTCACGGCGTGCGCATCTACGAGGACTTCGGTGCTTCCCTCGAGGGCATCGAATGCCAGGAGGTTGCCTCCGCTATTCGTGACCGCCAGATGCCGCTGGAAATCTGCCCGACCTCCAACGTTCAGACTGGTGTCTGTGACAGCGTTGCGGATCACCCGTTCTCGCTTCTCGACGATATGAGTTTCGCCTGCACGGTCAACACGGATAACCGTCTGATTGGTGCGACTTCCATGACCCGGGAGTGCATGGAGTTGGTGGAGAACTTCGGTTACGGCTACAGCGAGCTGTTCGAACTGACCTCGAATGCGCTAAACAATGCATTCGTGGATCTGCCGACCCGCGAGCACATCATGGACACCATTATTTACCCCGCTTACCTGCAGCTTATCGACAACAGCGACGAGGACATCGAAACTGATGTCAACGGTGCGGGTTTCGGTGCCGAAGACGAGCTGAACCTGACGCTGGACTAGCCAGCGCCGGCCAGCTTTGCTGGGTGGGAGCTAGATCTTGGTCGTAAACCGAGCGGCCAAGTCCTTCTCCAGCTGCCTCCAGCCCTTGGCCTCATCGTCGTAAGGCGGAACTGGCTCGGACAGCTCTCCGGTGTCCAGCAGGAAGTTCAGCAGCCACTGCAGCTGCTGATTGCCCGCCAGTACCTCGTTCACGGCATCATCACCAGCCCAGTCAGCGGCATCTGCGAGTAGCTCGTACGCGCGGGCGAGCTGGGCGGTGTCCACGGCGTTCGGGCCCTTTTCAATATCCTCGGCCAGACCGGTAAACGAGTACTCATTGTCCTCGTGCACCACGGCCTCTAGCTCACCTGCGTTGGCTGCAGTGATGATTTCATCCCACGTCGTCAGCGCCGACATGTCGTGATGCTTGTTCTCCAGCAGCCAACGTACCATCGTGCGTGGCTGCGAGAACGTGTGAATCTCACCGGCGCTGCCCAGGAATAGCGGGCGACGCCCCATGTAACAACGCAAGGTGTAGAGCGTGCGGCCAGCGATGGAGATCTTGATCGGGTCGATGCCAGCGTTGGCCCACACCGTCTGATCGTACGGATCGCCGGCGGTCTCCTCTGCGGCCTTCTTTTCCTCTTCGCGCTTCTTCTCCGCTGCTTCACGACGCTCACGCTCCGCGGCCTCTGCTTCCTTTAGTGCGACTGCAGCAGTGGTTTCAGACTCTTCATCGATGTTCGGAGTATTTGCGCCGATGGCGTCGATAGCGTCAATGCAATTGTCCCAGTTGGTCAAGATGACACTGCCGATAGCTGACCACTGAGCGGCGCCACCGCCCTGGAAGTGATCAGCACCATTTTGTGTGGCAGCCAGGACAGAGTGAGAGGCGAACATCTGGTTGATCGGATTGAGATCCGCGATCGCACCAATCGAGCGAGTGATGGCAAGAATGCGGTCTGCGCGCGAAACATGGTCGTAGTCGGCCCGGCCAGCCAAAATTTCTGGCAGCCCAATCAGGTCATAGCGGTGGCGTGGCGCCGCGATGGCCGCTCCCGGTAGCTGCTGGTTGAAGTTGCGCCAGCTGGGGTGCTGCGTGAAGTCGTGAGGAGCATCCGACTGAAGGAAAGCCAGGAGCTTTGCCGCTGATGAGAACAAATAGATGTCATCGCCGCGGCCGAGCAGAGCCTGCCACTCGGAGCCACCTTCACGCCAGCTTGGAGCCCACAACGTGTAAAAGGTGCCCGAGGTCAGCTCGAGTTCGATAGGAACGATGCCTTTCCTGGCCATAGTTTTCGTCGCAGCCCTTCTGCTTGTCGGTGATTGTTAAAACTCAAAAATTGTCATACCTGCAGCGCCCCCACGGGTGGCAAGTTTGCGTAGTCCTATCTTAGAAGTTTTACGACGCAGATACCCACCGCACTATCCGGTCGGGCGGTAGAACCCCTTAAACGGCATGCCGATGTTGGTTGTACGCACGGGGTTTACCTGTACCGGATCGCCCGCTTCGACCATCTTTCCGTCGCCGATAACCATGGCGACATGGCCGTCCCACACTGCAAGATCGCCAGGCAGCAGTTCATCCTGGCTCACCTGTCGGCCGACGGCCTGTGCTTCTGCCGTGCGGGGAATATCAACACCAGCTTGCCCGTAGGCCCAGTGCGTCAAGCCTGAACAATCGAGCGCCTGCCCCGGAGTATTTCCGCCCCAACCATAGGGCGTTCCCACGGCACTGAGTGCAGCTTTCACCGCAGCTTGGGCTTCTGGTGTCGGCGCGCCAGCCCCCGCATCCGCAGGCACCGGCGCGCCGCCCGAATCGGACGACGCCCACGAACCATCTGCAGCGTCGGTAGCGCTGGCCAATCCTGGGGTGTTCGTAGACGTAGAAGCGAAGGCGGCTTGAGTGGTTGCTGGGGCCTCCAACTGCGTCGGACGGGGTGGGGCAGGGGTGTCCACCGCGGTGCTTGCCTGCTGTATCAGCGACTGCACCAGAGGCCGCAGTTCTTGTTCTAGTTTCATGAGCCGCGCAATGGCCTGTGAGATCGCGGAACTGGCCGCTGAGACTAGGCTGGCACCGGTTGCGGCGAGACCTGCGGGCCCCGCAGCCGTCGCAGTCAGCGAGCCCATGGCGGAAGTAACAAAATCCATGGCAATCCGGGCCAAATCAGTGGCCGCTGACATTACTGCGGCTAGGCCCTTGGCAATGTCACTGTCAATGGTTCCGGCGCGAGCTTCCAAGTCGGCTGCCGCATTTGCAGCCTGTTTGAGGCTTGTTCCCGCGGCTCCTGCCCCGGAACGAGCACCATCGCCCCAGTTGCGGTCAACGGAATCTGCCACAGAGCGCCAGGCAGTACTCGCGGCGGGGATTGCGGCCCCAGCAAGTCCTGCCAGTGCGGGCGCGATGGCAGGACTTAGCTGTTGTGCAATCGCGCTGGGGACTTCCGTAAGTAGATTGGTGGGAAGCATCACGCACCTCCAATCCCGCGAGCTGCAACGGCTCCCATTTTCGGTGAAATGGACTGCAACGCATGTGCGCCTGCATCTTCAGCAGTGGACACCGCAGAGACAAGAGCGTTCAGTGCACGAGCAGCGCTGGTGCCGTACTCATTCAGCTCAGCCACATGCTCGTGTTGGTGCTGTAGAGCAGTGGCTGCAGCGTGACAGAAGGGGCCAGCAAACGGGACGTCGCCAAGCGAGAGCAGTGCGCTGATGCCCAAGTCAGTGCCGCTGACCTGCTGCGACAACGCGTCAAGGCGCGCGGCATTGGCAGAAATAATCTCTGGCACCAGCGTAAAGACTGAGTCATTCCCGCTAGTGGCCGGAGAGAGAAACGATTGGCTGTGGGAACTGTGTGGTGATGGACGGGACAATGTTGACGGCCTCTCTAGGAAATTCGCGTGTGGTTCAACACTCAGTGCTGTGGCTGAACGGCTAGCGGGGTTCGGACGGCGGCTGAGCGGCAAGTGGTTTGGTAGTAAGCGGGCTTACGCAAATGGGGCGCAGTAAAAAGCCCTCGTATTGTTAGGCGCGAAAAAGGCCGATTCGGTTCCATCTTTTTTGGGAACGCGTTTTCAGAAACTTGTGATGCCGGCACCAGAGCGGCAAAAGCAAAGCAATGTATTTTGGAAGGCATGGAGATTACCGTTGTCAACCATCCCTTGGCACAGTCACGTTTGACCATTCTGCGCGACGCGCGCACTGATAACGCGGGCTTCCGTGCGGCACTCGCCGATCTGGGCGCAATGCTGATTTACGAGGCAAGCCGGGAGCTGCCCGTCGATAACTTCGATGTTCAGACCCCAATCACCACCGCGCCGGGTTACCGTCTGCAGGATCCGCCGATTATTGTTCCCGTCATTCGTGCGGGGCTTGGCATGATCGATCCGTCGCTGTCGATGATTCCGGATGCGCAGGTGGGCTTTATTGGCTTGGCTCGTAATGAGGAAACCCATGAGCCGGTGCCGTACCTCGAGGCGCTGCCGGAGGATCTGTCCGGTCGCACTGTCTTCCTGGTCGACCCAATGCTGGCAACCGGCGGTTCACTGCTGCATGCCCTGAAGCTGTTGGTGGATCGCGGAGCGGACAACATCACGGCCGTGTGCATCATTTCTGCACAGCAGGGTGTCGACGCCTTGAAGGAATCCGGTTTCCCGGTGCGTCTTGTCACCACTGTGGTGGACCCGGATCTCAACGAGGATGCCTACATCGTGCCGGGTCTGGGAGATGCGGGCGACCGCCTCTACGGTCCCCGCAACATTGATCTTTAAATTGATCTCTTAGGCAGTTCCCCAGGCTTCTGCAGCGTACTTCTTGACGACCTCGTTGTCCTTGGTCACAAGAACTCCGTCGGGGGACATCTGGTACTTGTACGAGCCGTTTTGTGCAACAACGCGGTCGCCCTCATCGACGATGATGTCCATCGATCCGGAACCCTGTGGTGTATCCGAGCGGTAGTACTTCTCGCCGGAGCGCGTCTCACAAGCAGCAGCCTTAATTCCCTGTTCAGCGGCGATAACAGCAAAAGCGCGGTCACCGTTGTCGCAGCGTGCGGAGCTGCCCACGAAGCCCAGGCCGTCCAAGTCGGAGCGGCCAGTGCCGAAGTCCTGCCCCTCCGGAGCTGATGTCGGCTCTGAACTCGTCGTCGTGGATGGCGAAGACGTGGTGCTCGGCGTCGACGACGAGGACGATGTCGAAGTGCTCGGCGTGCTTGACGACGTCTCGGAGGACTTCGACGTAGTTGTGGTCGTGGTGGTCGTCTTGCTCGTAGAAGTCGAACTCGTCGAGGACGGCGGTGTCGAACTGGGCGACGTCGGCTGCGAGGAGGAGGGGACCTCCGGACGCTGGGGCTCATCACTATTGTTCAGCGACAGGCCGATGGCGATGCCGATGACGACCACGAGTGCGGTGGCCACGATGATGATGGGGATGCTGAGAGACTTAGGTGTGCCATTGCCGGACATGCCTAATATCATCGCAGACTTCCTCAAAATGTGAAACATCTGATAATTGAAGGGGTCAAAGTGAAAGAAGTGGCCCCTGGTCATGTGTACGTCTGGCGCTGATATTCAAACGCTTGCCGGCCACTGCTGTCGCTGGCGCAGTCGTCGGTAGGCCTCTTGTTACGGCCTGTCGGTGGAGCGCTTACACTGGAGAATTGTGATTGAGGAGTTTATTAAGCACTGGTGGGCCGAGCACGCGAACGAGATTCTCGAGTGGCGGCGGCATCTTCATGCGCACCCAGAGCTATCTCACATGGAGCACGCCACCACGGCTTTTGTGGAGGAGAAGCTGCGTGCTGCAGGGCTGAAACCAGTGCTGTTTCCCAACACCGGCTTGATGGTCGACATTGGTGAAGATGAACTCGCCGGTAGCGAAGCCGGAGGTGAATTGCCGGGGCGTCTCGCTTTCCGCGGCGATATAGACGCGCTTCCAATTACAGAGACCACGGGGCTGGAGTTTGCCAGCACCAACGATGGCGTCATGCACGCCTGCGGGCATGATTTTCACACCACGATTACGCTCGCGACGGCTCTGGCTATGGCTGAGTACCACGAGAAGCACACGTTGCCGACGCCGCTGCGTTTCATTTTCCAACCTGCCGAGGAAGTCATGGTTGGCGGTGCGCCCGAGGTTATCGCTGCCGGTGCGCTCGATGGCGTTGAGCGTATTTTTGCCGTCCACTGTGAGCCGAAGCTGCGCGTCGGTCACGTCGGCGTTCGAACAGGTGCCATCACCTCTGCGGCCGACACGCTGGAGATTCAGGTGCATGGCCCGGGCGGGCATACCTCCCGTCCGCAGATGACAGCCGATGTTGTCTATGCACTGGGCAAATTGATTGTCGATTTGCCCGGATTACTGTCGCGACGCGTCGACCCGCGCACCGGCACCGTGCTCACGTTCGGTTCCGTGCACTCCGGGTATGCGCACAACGCGATTCCGTCGGAAGGCAGCGTCAGCGGCACCCTGCGCACCGCGGACATCAAGACCTGGCGCGACATCGATCCACTGGTCCGCGAACTCATTGAACAAGTCCTCGCCCCGACCGGCGCAGAGTGCACCATCAATTACGAGCGTGGCGTGCCGCCTGTGCTTAACGACGAATACTGCACCGCCCTGATTGCGGAAGCAGTGCGACGAGTGGACGAGAATGCTGTCATTCAGGCCCCACAGTCGTCCGGTGGCGAGGACTTCGGTTGGTATCTCGAGCACGTCCCGGGCGCGATGGCCCGCTTGGGCTGCTGGTCCGGCCGCGGCGACAAGCACGATTTGCACCGAGATGACCTAATCGTGGACGAGCGTTGCCTGGGCGTTGGTGTGAAACTCTTCGCTGGCATTGTTGCTCGCTATGAGGACGGCGCGCAGTCAACCATGACTGTCCGTTAGACTATGGGGGCAAAGCGGGGAAAATGCCTCCCGCGGTAGTTACATTGTGATATCCACGGCAACTTTGGAGGATTTGTGGCACAGAGGATCGTAATCATTGGCGGCGGCCCAGCCGGCTACGAAGCAGCGCTGGTTGGCGCCAAGTACGGTGCTGAAGTCACTGTGGTTGAGGATGCCGGGATGGGCGGTTCTTCCGTCCTGTGGGATTGCGTTCCCTCTAAGGCCTTCATCGCGGCGACGGGCGTTCGTACCGATATGCGCCGTGCGGACGAGATGGGTCTGCGTCCGGACTTTTCCCAGCGCAAAATCGACTTCACTGCGGTCAATGAGCGCGTTAAGCGCCTGGCACAGCAGCAGTCCGACGATGTTCGCGCGCAGATGGAGCGTGAGGGCATCAAGATGCTGCAGGGCCGCGGTCGCCTCGATGACCACGACCCGGGCCGTGTAACTCACTACGTCACCGTCGACTTGCTCGAGGGCGGCGAGGTCACTCTTGAAGCCGACCTGGTGCTGGTCAGCACCGGTGCGTCCCCGCGCATTCTGCCGGGTGCGATTCCTGATGGTGATCGTATTCTGACCTGGCGTCAGGTCTACGAACTGGAGGAGCTGCCGGAGCACCTCATTGTGGTCGGTTCCGGTGTGACTGGCGCTGAGTTCGTATCCTCGTTCACCGAGCTGGGCGTGAAGGTCACCATGGTCGCGTCGCGTGATCGCATCCTGCCGCACGAGGACGCCGACGCTGCAGATGCCCTGGAGGAGGTCCTGCTGGAGCGCGGTGTGGACGTTGTTAAGAACGCCCGCTGTGATCTTGTCGAACGCACGGAGGATGGCGGCGTTCGCGTCGTCACTTCCGACGGCCGTGAGGTCTTCGGTTCCCACGCGTTGATGACCGTCGGCTCGATTCCGAACACCGCGGATATGGGGCTGGAAGCCAGTGGCGTAAAACTGACCCCGTCTGGCCATATTCACGTTGACCGTGTTTCCCGTACCAACGTGCCGGGTATCTACGCTGCCGGTGACTGCACCGACTTGTTCCCGCTGGCTTCCGTTGCAGCTATGCAGGGCCGTATTGCGATGTACCACGCCCTCGGTGAAGGCGTATCTCCGATTCGCCTGCGCACCGTTTCGTCGGCAGTGTTCACCCGCCCGGAGATTGCGACTGTCGGTGTCTCCCAGGCTCAGATTGAGTCCGGTGAGGTCTCCGCTCGCGTTGAGGTTTTCCCACTGGCAGGTAACCCGCGTGCGAAGATGCGCTCGCTGCGCCACGGTTTCGTCAAGCTGTTCTGCCGTAAGAACTCCGGCATGATTATCGGTGGTGTGGTGGTCGCTCCGACCGCCTCGGAGCTGATTCTGCCAATTGCGGTGTGTGTTTCCAACCAGCTCACCGTCGATGACCTGGCAAGTTCCTTCTCTGTCTACCCGTCGCTGTCTGGCTCGATTACTGAGGCTGCTCGTCAGCTGATGGCACACGACGATCTGGACTAATACTGGTATCGCGACTGGCAGCATGACCGGTCGTATTCATACTTAAAAAGCCGAGCCCCGAAAGTGGGGCTCGGCTTTTTAAATACTTAGCTTGTTAATTACTTGCCGGAAAGCTCAGCGTACTTAGCGGTGACTTCCTCAACCGACGGATTCGTGGCGTGCACGCCATCGGAGTACAGCACAGTCGGAACAACGCGGTTGCCATCATTGACGGACTCAACCCACTTCGAGAGGTCGTCGTGCTTTTCGACATCCCAAGCCTCAAACGGAGTGCCGTTTTCCTTCAGGCCAGCAATAAGGTTCTGGCAGAAAGGGCACCAGGACGCAGCGTAAATGGTCACGTGTTCGGTGGTCTGTGGAGTCTTCACATCAGTCATACTTAGGTCAACGCGCGGACCAAGGCCGATATTCCATTGAGCAATACTTTCGCCGGGCAGTAGTCCCGCCTCAGAGCTTTGCTGGACAGGCTTCCAAGCTAATCCTCTAGCCGCCGCCACGTGCAGGAGCGGTAGCGTAGGCCGGTCGTTGACGTCTGCCACGGACCATCCTCGACGCGAACCCAGTCGTAGAGGTCGGGAGCCATGACCGGTACCGGGACGCTGACATCAGTATCAATGTCGGTGACCACGCATTCGTCGGCAAGCGAAAGTGCGTCACGATAGACGCGCCCGCCTCCGATTACCCACGCTGCAGGTTCGTCGGCGACGGCTGCGAGCGCGGCTTCGAGGCTGGTTGCGGACTCGGCGCCGGGGAAATCGGACACGGAGCGTGAAAGGACGATGTTTCGACGACCGGGGAGTGGTCGGAACTTGGGATTCAGCGAGTCCCACGTGCGACGCCCCATGATGACCGGTGCGCCCATCGTCGTTGTTTTGAAATGCTGAAGATCTTCAGGCAGATGCCAGGGCATAGTCGCACCGTCGCCGATAATGCCGGCTCGAGACTGCGCCCAGATCATCCCTACAAACGGGGGTCTTGCGCTGGTGGAAGCGGTGGACTCGTTCATGTCGACACTCACCTTTCGCTGACTTAGACAGCCACCTGACCGCGAATCAGAGGATGCGGGTCGTAGCCGATGACCTCAATGTCCTCGTAAGCGTAGCAGAAAATGCTGTCGGCCTTCCGAAGCTTCAGCGTGGGGTAGGGGCGCGGCTCACGGGAGACCTGCAGTTCGCACTGTTCAATGTGGTTGTCGTAGATGTGGCAATCACCACCGGTCCAGATGAACTCACCAACATCCAAGCCCGCCTGCTGCGCCATCATGTGCGTCAACAGTGCATAGGAAGCAATGTTAAACGGCACGCCCAGGAACATGTCCGCGCTGCGCTGGTAGAGCTGGCAGCTGAGCTTGCCATCCGCGACGTAGAACTGGAACAGCAGATGGCACGGCGGCAGCGCCATATTGGAAATCTCGGAGACATTCCAGGCGCTGACGATGTTGCGGCGGCTATCCGGGTTGGACTTCAAAGTCTCCAGCGCCTGTGCAATCTGGTCGATGTGGTGCCCATCTGGAGTGGGCCAGGAGCGCCACTGTACGCCATAGACTGGGCCGAGGTCGCCGTTGTCGTCTGCCCACTCATCCCAAATAGTCACCCCATGATCCTGGAGCCACCGGACGTTTGAATCGCCGCGGAGGAACCACAGCAGCTCGTACACGATGGACTTCAGGTGCACCTTCTTAGTGGTGATCAGTGGGAAGCCCTCGCTCAGATCAAAGCGCAGCTGGCGGCCGAACACTGAGCGAGTGCCCGTGCCAGTGCGGTCTGATTTAGCTGCTCCGTCAGCGAGAATTTCGCGCAGCAAATCCTCGTACGGAGTCTTAATGCCCTGATGAGCCTGTGTCGTGATGTCAGTGGAGTCGGTCATAGCCGCCCTAGCTTACCTACTTCTGCTCTTGATCCTTGAATTCCTTTACCAGTGCCAGAATCTCCTCCGACAGGTCCGGTCGGCAGAACAGCATATCCGGCAGGAAAGTATCGACATTATTGTAGGTCGGCGCGGAGCCGTCTAGGCGGCTGACAAAAAGCCCTGCGGACTTAGCGACACCAACCGGCGCTGCCGAGTCCCACTCGTACTGACCACCGTCGTGGATGTAGGCGTCGTAGTCACCGAGCAGCACGTGCATTGCCTTCGCACCAGCGGAGCCCATCTCCACCAGCTCCATGCCTAGCTTGTCAGCGACGTACTTCGCCACAGCCGGTGGGCGAGTACGCGATACGACAATCTTGCCCGCACGCGGCCCCTGCACAGCCTTGGCCTCACCCGTGTGGAAAACCTGGCCGTGATCCGGCAGACCAACAGCAGCGTGGGTCGGCTGACCGTCCTCTACTAGAGCGACATGAACTGCCCAGTCCTGGCGCCCCGAAGCGAACTCACGCGTGCCATCGAGTGGGTCAATAATCCACACCCGCTTTGAGTCCAGGCGCTCACGGTTATCCGCGGCTTCCTCCGACAGCAGTCCGTCGTCCGGACGGTGCTGCTCTAGTACGCGGGCAATCCACTCCTGTGCCAGTGCGTCGCCGGCATCTCCCAGAATGCGGCCACGCAGCAGGCCTACGTTGCGGACACCCTTGAGAATTTCACTGGCGCCCACGGCAAGTCGATAGGCAAGAACATCATCTTCAATGTAGGCAGACATGACTTAGATACTATTCGCTTTTTCCCGACCCCGCTTTACGACGGGATGCCGCGCCCCATCCTCACCGCAACCGAGTGGCCATACAAATAACAAAAGTCCGCCCGCAGCGAGAATCAGTTCAAGCCGAAGGCGGACTCTTAGCTATCTAGGCCAATTGGCCAGAAGACGTTAGCGCTTGTCGCGGTACCACGTCAGCAGCGCATCGGTAGAAGCGTCGCCAGAATTAGGCGCCACTTCACCGGTAACAGCAGGCAGTAGGTCGCCAGCCTGCTGCTTGCCCAGCTCGACGCCCCACTGGTCGAAGGAGTTCAGGCCCCAGACAATGCCCTCGACAAAAGTAATGTGCTCGTAAAGTGCAATCAGCGCACCGACAGCGTCCGGGGTCAGTTCCTCAGCCATGATGGTCGTAGTCGGACGGTTACCCGGCATGACTTTGTGCTCCACGAGCTCCTCAGCAATGCCCTCTGCGCGAATTTCTTCTGCGGTCTTACCGAAGGCCAGCACCTTGGTCTGTGCGAAGAAGTTACTCATCAGCAGGTCGTGCATGGAACCTTCGCCAGATGCCGTCGGCAGATCCTGGCGTGGGCGGGCAAAGCCGATGAAGTCAGCCGGAACCAGGCGAGTTCCCTGGTGAAGAAGCTGGAAGAAAGCGTGCTGGCCGTTCGTTCCCGGCTCACCCCAGAAGATTTCTCCGGTGTTGTAGTCCACCCTCTTGCCGTCGGTACGCACGGACTTACCGTTCGATTCCATGGTGAGCTGCTGAAGGTACGCCGGGAAGCGAGAGAGATCCTCGGAGTAGGGCAGTACGGCATGCGACTGGGCGTCGAGGAAGTTTGAGTACCAGACATTCAGCATGCCCATCAGTACCGGCACGTTCTGCTCCAGCGGAGCGTTGAGGAAGTGCTCATCCATTGCTCGGAAGCCCTGCAGGAAGCGCATGAAGTCCATCGGGCCGACGACGGCCATGATGGACAGGCCGATGGCGGAGTCGACGGAGTAGCGGCCGCCGACCCAGTCCCAGAAGCCAAACATGTTCTCAGTGTCGATGCCGAATTCAGCGACCTTTTCGGCATTCGTGGAAACGGCAACGAAGTGCTTGGCGACGGCTTCTTCGCTACCCAGTTGCTGGATAAGCCAGCGGCGAGCTGCGTGAGCGTTGGAGAGCGTCTCCTGCGTGGTGAAGGTCTTGGAAGCGACAATAAACAGCGTGGACTCCGGATCGACCTCATCCAGAACCGCCTGCAGGTCAGATGGGTCAACATTAGAGACAAAGCGGGCATCAATGCCGGCAGTGGCGTAGGTGCGCAGCGCCTTGGTCACCATTGCCGGGCCCAAGTCGGAGCCACCGATGCCGATGTTCACCACAGTCTTAATAGTGTGACCCGTGTATCCCAGCCAGTCTCCACTGCGGAGGCTGCGAGCGAAATCGCGCATGCGGCCGAGCACCTCATGCACGTCGGCAGCGACATCCTGGTCGCCGACGGTCAAATTTTCCTCTGCTGGCAGGCGCAGCGCTGTGTGCAGCACGGAGCGGTTTTCAGTGGTGTTGATCTTGTCACCGCGGAACATCTTTTCGCGTGCTTCCTCGATACCAGCGGCGCGAGCAAGTTCAACCAGCTCGGCAAAACCGTCGAGGCACATCAAGTTCTTGGAAAGGTCAACGTGGAGAGTGCCTGCATCGAAAGTCAGCTTCTCAGTGCGGCCATCTTCATTGGCGAAAAGCTCACGCAGCGAGGTGGCGCGAACATTGTCCACGCGCTTAGCCAGCTGAGCCCACTGTTCGGTTGCGGTGATATCTACAGTCATTCCTGCTCCCAGGTGAGTTTTGACGAAATGCACTTTATACCTCCCCAGACTAGTTGCGTTTTGGCGCTCTCGCCGGGCGACAGTATTCGATCAGGCGTGACCACAATCTGCTGGCAGCTCGATTCCGCGGTGCCTTTGCTCCGCCTATGCGCCGACCATCCGTCGACTATCCGCCACCTACGAGTCCCTAGCCCGCTTCAGCAAAGGCACCTACCCTGGAAAATATGACTGATTTCACCCCTGATTACGACAACATCCTTAAAGATGTCCCCACAGGCCTTCTCCTCGGCGGCGAGTTCCGTCCCGCATCGAATGGTGAGACCTTCGATGTCGTTAACCCCGCGACAGATAAGCCGCTGGTCCAGGTCGCTTCCGCCACAGAGGAGGACGCCAGGCAGGCGCTTGACGACGCCGTCGCAGCCCAGAAGGAGTGGAAGGTAACCCCGCCCCGCAAGCGCAGCGAGATTCTTTACCGCGCTTTTGAACTCATCCGTCGGGATGCAGACAAGTTGGCCCAGCTGCAGTCCCTGGAGATGGGCCGTGCGTTGCCGGATTCCAAGGCTGAGGTCGGCTACGGTGGCGAGTTTTTTCGTTGGTTCGCTGAGGAGGCCGTGCGTATCTCCGGCGATTACCGAATTTCTCCGAGCGGGACCTCGCGCGTCGCGGTGATTAAGCAGCCGGTCGGCCCGGCTTTGGCTATTACGCCGTGGAATTTCCCGCTGGCTATGGGGACTCGCAAGATCGCCCCGGCACTGGCCGCCGGTTGCCCGGTCATTATTAAGCCCGCGTCCAAAACTCCGCTGACCATGCTCTACCTGGGCAAACTACTTATCGAGGCCGGTGTTCCCGCAGGCGTGATTTCCGTCCTGCCAACAGGGCACTCAGCCAACGTTTCTGCCCTGCTTTCCGATGACCGCCTGCGCAAGCTCACCTTCACCGGTTCCACCGAAGTTGGCCAGATGCTCGCTGCGAAGGCCGCGGAAACTTCGATGAAAGTTTCCCTTGAGCTCGGCGGGAATGCTCCGTTTGTCATTCTCTCTGATGGTGATGTTGATAAGGCTGTGCAGGCAGTCAGTGACGCCAAGCTCCGCAATGGCGGCCAGGTGTGTATCGCCCCGAATCGCTTTATTGTTCATGAATCCAAGAAGAATGCGTTCGTCGAGGGCGTCGTCAAGCGTTTTGCGGAACTGAAGTTGGGCGAGGGTACCGATCCTGCCACGGATCTTGGCCCACTCGCACTGCGCGATCAGCAGGAAAAGGTTCGTGATCTGGTTGACGATGCGGTCACGCGTGGTGCGAAGGTTGAGTGTGGCGGCAAGATTCCGGATCTCGGAGGCGTGCTTTCCGACGGCTACTTCTTCGAGCCCACAGTTCTGACCGATGTGCCCGAGGATGCGGATATTGTCCGCGAAGAGATTTTCGGTCCGGTGGTTGCAGTGACAACCTTCACGGACGATGAGCACGCGATTGAGCAGGCAAATGACACGATCTTTGGTCTGGCGGCGTATGTGTTCAGTGAGAACCTGACCAAGGCACTTGGTGCGGCAGAGGCATTGGAGTCCGGCATGGTTGCGGTCAATAAGGGCTCGCTGTCGGACCCGTCGGCGCCGTTCGGTGGTGTCAAGCAGTCCGGTCTTGGCCGTGAGGGCGGCTTCACCGGTATCAATGAGTTCCTAGAGGAAAAGCTGATTTCCCTGGAAGGCTAGCAGGACAGGTAGCTGGCGAGGGTTAGCCCAGGCGACCGCGTCCCATGCGCAGCAGCGCCGACGCGATTGCCGGGCCCTCTGGGCCAAGTGCGTCGCGGAACTCGTTGATGATCTGCACCTCTCGGCCGTGCACGAGACGCGTGCCGCCAGATCCCAGGCGGGTTTTGCCGACGGCCTTACTGATTGCGGTGCGGCGTTGAATGGCATCGATAATCAGCCCGTCAAGGCGGTTGATTTCCTTGCGGTACTGTTCGATCTCCGCGGAGCTCAACGGGTCATCGGTACCGGTGGGGGTGCGGACTTCAAAAGGGGATACTGCCGCCGCCTGCTGGCTGTGCTCGGCGCCGTCGGTGTTGTCGGTGTGTGCGGCGCGAGTGTCCGCAGGGTTTTCGCTCATAGTTCTTATTGTGCCAAAGGATTCGAACAGTCCAATCCGGGGGCTCGGCTACTGTAGTAGCCATCATGGGAAATGAAACTGGAATGCTGTTCGGGTCCTTCAATGCTGACGATGGACGTAGTGGCGATAGCCATGCTGGTTCGAACCACGGTGAGGCGGGCGGTGCTACGCCTGGCCGTGGTGGGTTCGGCCACTTCGCCAGCGCTGGTAGCAATAGCGCACCGAGTGACGCTGCCAGCTTTGGCGGCGGTTTTGGCGGTGGCTTCGAGCCCAGTTTTGATTCAGAGTCGCTGCTAGAGGGGCTTAATCCGCAGCAGCGCCAAGCAGTGGAGCACATTGGTTCACCACTGTTGATTGTGGCTGGAGCGGGTTCAGGAAAGACATCTGTGCTGACGCGCAGGATTGCATACCTGATCGGTGCGCGTGGGGTCCTGCCAAGCCAAATTTTGGCTATTACCTTTACCAATAAGGCCGCAGCCGAGATGCGCGAGCGTGTGGCGGGACTGGTCGGTGACCAGGCGCGGCGTATGTGGGTGTCCACGTTCCACTCCATGTGTGTGCGCATCCTGCGCATGCAGCATGCGCTAGTACCGGGGCTTAATTCCAATTTCTCTATTTATGATTCGGACGACTCCCGGCGTTTGCTGTCCATGATTGCTAAGGACATGGACCTGGATGCCAAGAAGTTCACCGGCCGCGTGCTCTCGTCGCGTATCTCCAATCTCAAGAATGAGTTGATTGACCCGGAGAAGGCCATCGCGGATGCCTCGACGACGCGCAATCCTTTTGATGACGTCGTTGCACGGGTTTACCTGGAGTACCAGACCAGGCTGCGGGCGGCTAATGCCGTGGATTTTGACGATCTAATCGGTGAGGTCGTTCGGATCTTCACCAGTCACCCGCAGGTCGCAGAGTATTACCGTCGCCGCTTCCGGCATGTGTTGGTGGACGAGTACCAGGACACCAACCATGCGCAGTATGTTTTGGTCTCGACGCTCGTCGGCAAGCCCGGTGGAGATGTGCCTCCGAGTGAGCTGTGTGTGGTGGGCGATTCGGACCAGTCCATTTATGCCTTCCGTGGTGCGACTATTCGCAATATTGAGGAGTTTGAGAAGGACTATCCGGAGGCCACGTCGATTCTGCTGGAGCAAAACTATCGCTCGACGCAGACGATTCTGTCGGCGGCCAATGCGTTGATTGCGCGCAATGAGAATCGCCGGGAGAAGAAGCTGTGGACCGATCTCGGTGAGGGCGGCAAGATCAAGGGCTACGTAGCGGACAATGAGCACGATGAGGCTCGGTTTATCGCTAACGAGATTGAGCAATTGGTCGATTACGGGCCGTACTCGTACTCGGATGTGGCGATTTTCTACCGCACCAATAATTCCTCCCGTGCTCTAGAGGATGTCTTCATTCGTATGGGCGTGCCGTACACGGTGGTTGGTGGCACCAGGTTTTATGAGCGTAAGGAAGTACGCGATATTGTCGCCTACCTGCGCGTTATTGAGAACTTCGACGATGATGTTTCGCTGCGTCGCATTATCAATACGCCGCGGCGTGGAATCGGTGACCGTGCGGTGGCGCATGTGTCGCTCTATGCCGAAGACGAGCGGTGCTCGTTTGGCACGGCGCTACGTGCCGTAGCTGAGGGCAAGGTTCCGGCGGTGGCGGCGCGGAGTCGAAACGCGATGGCGGCGTTCGTCGAGATGATTGATGCTCTGGCGGCGGATATGGCATCCGGTGAACTGGCCGATATCGGTGACTTGGTCAACGCGATTATTGACCGCAGTGGATACAAGTCGGAGCTCGAGCGCTCCAATGATCCGCAAGATGCCACGCGCCTGGACAACCTCAATGAGCTCGTCAGCGTTGCGCGGGAGTTCTCTGCAGAGGCGCGGATGATGTCGTCGGTGGATATTAGCGCTGATGTAAATGAAGGTTCTGGCGCTGCAGCTGATGCTGAAAGCGGTGCTGATACCAGTGGCGAGTCCGAGGTGGAATCTGAGATCGCGAATGACCTCGCGCGTGATTTCACGGCCGACTTCGACAACGATGGGGAAGCAGAGCCGGGAAGTCTGCAGGCATTCCTCGAGCGAGTTTCTCTGGTGGCGGATGCGGACCAGATTCCGGATGATGACACCGGTGTAGTGACGTTGATGACGCTACATACGGCCAAGGGCCTGGAGTTTCCGGTGGTATTTCTCATCGGCTGGGAAGACGGACTGTTCCCGCACCTGCGCGCCCTGGGCGATCCGAAGGAGCTGGCCGAAGAGCGGCGTCTGGCCTATGTCGGTATTACCCGTGCTCGCAAGCAGCTGTATCTCACGCGAGCTGTGACTCGGTCCTCGTGGGGTTCGCCGCAGAATAATCCTCCCTCACGTTTCCTGGGGGAAGTCCCAAGCGACCTGATTGATTGGCTGCGCGAGGCTCCGGCCCGAAGCTGGGGCGCCGGTTCTGGTGGTTTTGGCTCTGGTGGCTACGGCGCGGGCAGCGCGTTCGGTCGTGGACATGGTGCCTCGTCGGGCTTCGGTTCCAGTTCGGGCTTCGGCTCGGGCTCGGGTGGGTCCGCCAGCTCTGGTGCGTCATCCCGAAAGAAGAATCAGGTCTTGCACCTAGAGCCCGGTGACAAGGTTGTTCACGACAAGTACGGCTTAGGCACTGTGCTTGAAGTCCAAGGGGTCGCGCCCCGGGCAACTGCGATGATTGACTTTGGATCCGCAGGTAAGGTCCGCATGATGCTTATCGGCGGTGTGCCAATGGAGAAGCTGTAAAGATCCATCACCGCCTGGAGGCTACTTAGGCTTCTTCGCTGTCACCCAGCAGTTGATGGTGGCATCTTGCACTTCGGTGCCGTTGGCGTCGGTCAGCACGATGTGGACGGGAAAATCTACCCCACCAGTTTCCGGTGTGATGGTGGAGAAGTCCGGCAACTCAGCCTTGGCCACAGCCGTCAGCCCACCGACGGAGATGCGCTTGTAGTTCGTCGTCATGCCCTTTGGCACCCAGCGATGCGTTGTTGGCACGCTGGCCTCACAGAGCATGCCCATCGCGAATTCAGCGAGGTTACACGCAGCAATCGCATGCACGGACTTAATGTGATTACGCACGCCCCACCAAGCGGGCATGCGCGCTACCGCCAGTCCAGGCTGCATCGTCTCTAGCTTGGGGCAGATCGTGCGAAAATATGGCGCCGTCAATGCGGCGGTTAAGGAAAATAGACGCTTGCCGACGACTGGAGTCGCAGCCAACTTCTTCCACATGCGGAATGTTTGAGTCTCTGCCATGTGTCAAGAGTAAAGCCCCAGTACCGGCGGCGATGCCGGTTTCTGAAAAATTAATCAGGGGAGGCTTGCCGCCGCGGTCAAACAGGGGGCGGTGCACAGGTAGGGCCTTTGCAGAGCGACCAGGCCTGCTCGTACCTGTGTCGATACCTGATTAGTTCAGGTTCAGACCACGCTGGATGAACCAGGTCACCGGGTCGACCGGAGTGGTGCCATCCGGGTGGATCTCGAAGTGGAGGTGCGTACCGGTGGAGAAGCCGCGGTTGCCCATACCGGCGATGACCTGACCAGCTCGGACAGCTTCTCCGACAGCAACGTAGATGGACTCGATGTGGCCGTAGACGGAAACAGAGCCGTCGTCATGGCGAACGCGAATCCACTGGCCGTAGCCCTGAGCCGGGCCTGCATCGATAACAGTGCCGTCCATGACGGACATGATTGGGGTGTTGGTGACGTTAGCCAGGTCGACACCGTAGTGGAAGGTTCCCCAGCGTGAGCCGAACGGTGAGGTCAGCAGCCCCACGGTCGGGATGGAGAGTTTCGGAGCGCGGGCAGCCTGGTCGCGAGCAACGCGCTCCTGGTTGTACTGCAACGCCGTAGCGAGGTGGTCGCTGAGGTTAGTGCTCGGATTGAAGGAGCTGGAGGCCAGCACCATCGGAGCGTTGTTCTTCGGCTGAGCAGCGCGGGTCTGAGTCGAAGCTGAGTTCTCCGGAGCCTTATTCTCGGTCTCAGCTGCGTGGGCGACCGCGTTGGAGGAAGCGATCGTCGATGCGGACAGTGCGACCAGTGCTGCGCGAGAAGTTGCGGAAACCTCTACCTTGCGGTGCTTTCCGCCTCCGCGACGAGCATTGAAAAACGTCACTTCAATCTCCCTGCCAACGAAACTCTTTGTAACCCAACTGTTATCTAACTTCTGCGATAATAACGGTTCGATATAGGGCAAGCAACTTGTTTTTAGAGAACTTGTTCGCTGATTCGTCAGTTTCAGTTCAATAGGGCCGTGCTGTGGCCGTGGGGCTGTTGTCTTGTATCACGGATCCGGTGAAGCGCAACCGGTGTGTTGCCAGGGGATTTATGGCGGATGCCCCTTAATCGAGGGGCTGGGTAGGGGGATCGGCAAGTAGTTTCCGGGTGAACTAAGGGTGTGGTCGCGGGGGTGGCAAAAAGTAACCCATCGGCGTTGACAAATGGAAACCAAAGGTGAAGCCACTTTGGGGGGGAGGGGGCAAAAGGAGATCGGACTCAACGGATACCGTCCGTCCTGGGATCCGTACCTTCAAATTAGACTCTGCAATGCCTAAACAAAGAGGCGTTGTATGTATGGCACTATATGGCCATGGCTGTGACGCACCCTTGCGTGGCACCCTATCTATATAGGTGGGCAATCAGCTGTCAATGATTAGACGCGGGAAGGACGATGTCACTGTGAAAGGCGCGGATTCGCGGAGAGGTTCCTCCGGTAGCGATCGAAATCGGCGAAGCCGCACCGGTGCCGGTGGCAGCGGCGGGGGTTCCCGTAGCGTCCGCAGCGAGCGCACTGCCCGCGCATGGCAGAATACGCAGGCCGGTCAGACTGGCGGTGCGCGCAGCGTCGGTGCCGACAGCAATCGAGCCGCCACGACGAAGATGAAAGCGGGGGGCTCCGGAACGTCGTCACGCAAGGGGCGTCCCTCGGGGTTCCGTCGTTTCATTAACTCGCCTCGTACACGCCGGTTTGGGCTGTCTGTTGCCGGTTCTTACGGCGTCGTATTGCTGTTCATCATCTCGGTAGCTCTGATTGGCGTCATCGTCAGTGGCGCTGGAATGTCTCCGCTTCCAGCGAGTATCGCGTCGATGTGGATGATCTTTAACCTCGCGCCGTTCCGTTTTAACGGCACGACGCTGGGGCTCACACCAGCACTGCCCGCGGTGCTGATGGTGTTGTTCATCGCCTGGCGTGTACGCCGCGAAGTCGCTGATCGCATCAGCATCAAGGATGTCCGCGCGTTGGTCGGCGCGTATCTGGGCACGCCCATTGTTCTCACCATCATCGCGTGGCTCATGCTTTACGACGCGTCGAAGGTGTTTCCCCGCGTTCAGACCCCTAGTTTCGGCCTTGCGATTGCAGCCGCGCTGCTTGTAAATCTCGTGGCCTTGGTGCTGGGAATGGGGCAGCGGTTGCTGCGTGCACTACTGCTGCGCCGGAAGCTGCCGGAGTGGTTGCTCGGGTCGGCCCGTCTGGCGGGCAGCTACGTGGCATGGCTGTGGCTGGCCGGTGTTGTGGTGACACTCGTTTCGCTGATTTGGCATCGAGAGTTGCTGGCAGAGACATTTGCAATCACGGATACCGTCGGTGAAAGTGTTGCGGTCAGCGGCCTCTCGCTGCTGTACCTGCCAAATGTGGCCTTCGGTGCTGTCGGTGTGCTGGTGGGCGGAAAATCGACGTTTGGGCCAGCGGAGGCTGGGCTGTTCGCAGTGCACCCGGCTCAGCTGCCACCGCTGCCGATTTTGGCTGCCATGCCTCAGTCGCTGGTGCACTGGGCTTTCGGAGTGCTGATTGTGCTACCGCCAGCCGTTGCGGCTTGGCGCGTCGTGGCATTCCTGAAGAAATCTGCACCGAAGCAGCCCTACCTGGTCGTCGTTCTCGCTGCCGTGTGGTCGATCATCTTCCTCATGGGGCTGGCTTGGCTGCTCGGCGGTGAGGTTGGCATCTTTGGGTGGGCCGGTGCCTCCTGGTGGCTGACTGGACTGCTCGGCTCGATGTGGCTGGTTGTTCCGGGGGCCATCGTGGTTGTTGCGATGACCGGTGTGCCGTCACTTGGTAGGGACAAGGGTGTCTCGGAAGTGGCCGCCGAGAAGTTCCCGCCGAAGCCTGCAGAAGATGGGGACGGTCACGCTGAGGCTGAGGATGCCGGCGACGCCGATAAGTCCGACAATGACGGGGACAGCTCGGAGGAGTCAGAGGAGGCGGAGGAGATTGTCGACGGGGAAGTCGTAGCGACCTCCGACGATGAAGCCGAGTCCGACACAGAGGAGGAATCAGAGTCCGGTGCTGAGTCTGAAGACACTTCAGAAGGCGCTGAGGAATCAGACGACTCTGAAGAGGATTCGGAAAGCGCCGCAGGCGGAGAAGAACCGAGCGAAGTAGATGCGACCGACGAGGACGAATCCGATGAGGACACCGAAGACTCGGAGGAGGGCGGCGACGGGGAACCGTCGTCAAGCCAAAAGAGCTAAGCCAACTTAGGGGGAGTGGAATTTGGGGTCTCTGTCGGGCTGGGTAAGCTAAACGCCGTGACTGAAGCACAGCCCGTCGCAGAAATTTCGCACAATAATTCCTCCAGCAAGCAGCTCCGCATCGTAGTCCTGGCCTCTGGCCTGGGCTCCCTTTTGCAGTCGATGCTGGAACTGCTCGACGCTGAAAAGGTTCAGATTGTCGCGGTTGGTTCGGACAAGGATTGTCCGGCGCTGGAGAGGGCTCAAAACCTCAATATCCCAACTTTTCAGGTGCCTTTCGATGCTGAGGCAAAGAAGGACCGAGAAGGTTGGGATATTCGTGTTTTAGAGGCCGTGAACAGTTTTTCGCCGGATATCGTTGTCTCGGCGGGTTTCATGCGTATTCTGGGGCCAACATTTGTAGAGGCCTACAGCAATCGCATCATTAATACGCACCCAGCGCTGCTGCCGTCCTTCCCAGGGGCGCGTGCGGTACCGGATGCACTTGACTATGGGGTGAAGGTCACCGGCACGACCGTGCATATCGTTGATAATGGAGTGGACACCGGGCCGATTCTGGCGCAGCAGCCAGTGGCCGTCGAGGACGACGACACGGTGGAGACCCTGCACGAACGAATCAAGGTTGTCGAACGCCGACTCCTGGTTGATGTATTGCACTCGATTGCCGATCACGGAATTGAGCGTGACGGACGAAAGGCTTATCTGAAATGACCAACGACAACACGCAGCGTAAACCAATCAAGCGCGCTCTGATTAGCGTCTACGACAAGACTGGGCTCGAGGAGCTGGCTCGTGACCTGCACGAGGCTGGCGTGGAAATCGTTTCCACCGGTTCCACGGCTGGCAAGATTGCTGCAGCTGGCGTGCCGGTGACCCCGGTTGAGGATCTCACTGGTTTCCCGGAGTGTCTCGAGGGCCGTGTGAAGACGCTGCACCCGCGTGTTCACGCCGGCATTCTGGCTGATACTCGCAAGGAAGACCACCTGGCTCAGCTGAAGGAGCTCGGCGTGGAGGCTTTCCAGCTCGTTGTCGTTAACCTGTACCCGTTCCGTGAGACCGTTGCCTCGGGCGCTTCCTACGACGAGTGCGTGGAGCAGATCGACATCGGAGGCCCGTCGATGGTTCGCGCTGCGGCGAAGAACCACCCGTCGGTCGCTATCGTGGTCGACCCGGCTCGCTACGGCGATGTCGCTACCGCCGTGAAGGAAGGCGGCTTCACCCTGGAGCAGCGCCGTGAGTTCGCTCGTGACGCATTCCTGCACACCGCCGATTACGACGCAGCTGTGTCCAACTGGTTTGTTGAGCAGCTCGGTGGCGCTGAGGGGGCCGCCCCGACTCCGCTCCGCTACGGCGAGAACTCTCATCAGTCGGCAACTCTGACCCGCATTGGTACCAAGGGGCTGGCTAACGCCAAGCAGCTGAACGGCAAGGAGATGTCGTACAACAACTACCAGGATGCCGACGCCGCATGGCGTGCCGCCTGGGATCATGAGCGTCCGTGTGTGGCAATCATCAAGCACGCTAACCCGTGCGGTATCGCAGTTTCGGATGAGTCCATCGCCGCAGCTCACCGCGCAGCTCACGCATGTGACCCGATGTCCGCATTCGGTGGTGTCATCGCCGTCAACCGCGAGGTCTCCGTTGAGATGGCCGAGCAGGTCAAGGACATCTTCACCGAGGTTATCGTCGCTCCGTCCTACGAAGACGGTGCCGTTGAGGTACTGAAGGCCAAGAAGAACCTGCGCATTCTTGTCGCTGAGTACGAAGCACCGACCGCAGAGAACAAGTTCATCTCGGGCGGCCTGCTCACCCAGGAGCCGGATACTTACCAGGCAGAGGGCGATAAGCCGGAGAACTGGGAGCTGGCCACCGGCGAGGCATTGAATGCCGAAGAGCTGGCTGAGCTCGAATTCGCATGGCGCTCCGTCCGCGCTGTGAAGTCCAACGCCATTTTGCTGTCCAAGAACAACGCCACCGTCGGTGTCGGCATGGGACAGGTCAACCGTGTGGACTCCGCAAAGCTCGCCGTTGAGCGCGCAAATACGCTTGCCGACGGAGAAAACCGTACCCAGGGGGCCTACGCTGCGTCCGATGCCTTCTTCCCGTTCGCTGACGGTCTGCAGGTCCTGATTGATGCCGGTGTGAAGGCAGTTGTCCAGCCAGGTGGCTCCATCCGTGACGAAGAGGTCATCGCTGCTGCCAAGGAAGCTGGCGTCACTATGTACATGACAGGTACTCGCCACTTCTTCCACTAATTCCTTGCTGGATTAGGGGCTAACCGCCGCGGTGCTAACTATCACCTCGGCGGTTTTTCTCTACCCGGACGTGTGGGGACCTGTGGGCGAGGATGTGTGTCTGTTGTCGAGCCGTGGTCTATGTGAACACACGCTGAGGGCGGGCGCTGGTGGTAATTATGCAGACGAAATGGCTCCAATGCGTTTAACATAAGGGCTTATGTCACGTAGAACCGAAGCGCGACGGCGTCGAGAAGCAGAGATTCTCTCCGCTGCTGCTGCGATCCTGGCCGACCGAGGGTTTCATCAGACTCGGTTGGAGGATGTTGGCTCCGCTGTTGGCATTTCTGGCCCAGCTCTTTACCGCTACTTCAGCGGCAAGGAAGAGCTGTTGGCGCAGATCCTCATCGATATTTCTATCCGACTTGTCGATGGTGCGCGAGCAGTTCTCGATCGAGCAAAGAGCAATGACTGGGGTCCAGAGGAGACTCTTCGGGGCCTCCTTGCGCATCACGTGCATTTTGCAGTCACGGAGCCCGATCGCATTCGTGTCCAAGAACGCGAAGGCGGAAATCTAGCGCCAGAGCAGAGCGCAAAAGTGCGTTCCTTGCAGCGTCTTTACATGGTCTTATGGGTGGACGCTCTGCGTGAACTACAGCCCGAACTCACCTCCGACGAGGCGCAGCTTAAAGTCCAGCTCACCGCTGGGTTGATTAACTCTTCCAGACATGTGCTCAAATGGGCGGGTCCCGAGGCGACAAGGGATAATGCCTTTGAGATGGCCCTTGCTGCGCTGGGCATTAACAACCAATAATCCGTATTTATTCTTGTGCCGTCTGGCCTCACTGTGCTCAGCAGTGTGAGGTCAGGCGGTTTTATTGTGTGGAGCGGTCGGTCTTATCCAAGTGAATTTACCCCCGAAACAGATTTCTAGGACAAACTTAAATCTCTATTGGAAACATGTTGTGACCTCAGGGAGGGGTGTGTACTTCAAGCTGTCTGAAAGGCATCCGGGGGTAAAAGTATGACCTAGGAAACAAAACTTGTTGTGAAGTGACTGTGGTCACATTAACCTTTCCGTCAAGAAAGTTAATAGTCATTAACGGAAAGTATTTCGCCCATGACTCACGCCCCAGCATTGACCAACCGACAGCGCCACGAAGAGCTCGTCGCAGAGCTCAAAGAGTTGCTCAGCACGACAGCACGCGGTGGTTCCGAACGTGCCCGTGCTCGCCATATTTCCCGCGGTAAGCTGCTGCCACGTCAGCGCATCAACCAACTGCTTGACCCCGGCAGCCCTTTCCTTGAGGTCGCACCTCTAGCGGCCCACGAAATGTATGGCGGCAAGGTTCCGGCTGCTGGCGTCATCGCCGGCATTGGCATCATCGAAGGTCGTCGCTGCCTGGTTGTAGCCAATGACGCAACCGTTTCCGGCGGAACGTACTACCCGTTGACTGTCAAGAAGCACCTGCGCGCACAGGAGATTGCCAGCCTTAACCACTTGCCGTGCATTTACCTGGTCGACTCCGGCGGGGCCATGCTTCTCAACCAGGATGAAGTTTTCCCTGATCGCGATCATTTCGGTCGCATTTTCTACAACCAGGCCAACCTCTCCGCTCGCGGGATTCCGCAGATTGCCGCCGTGATGGGATCCTGTACCGCCGGGGGCGCATACGTGCCGGCGATGAGCGATGAAGCGGTCATTGTGAAAAACCAGGGCACCATCTTCCTGGCAGGCCCACCACTGGTTAAGGCTGCAACTGGTGAAGATGTCACACCAGAGGAACTCGGTGGCGGCGAACTGCACTCCAAGACCTCCGGCGTTACTGACCATCTCGCAGTTAACGATGCCGACGCACTGCGTCGTGTCCGCGATATCGTCGCAACGCTCCCCAAGGACCCGGAAGTTCCGTGGGACACAGAGCCCACCGTCGCGCCGACTCGCAACCAGACCGATCTTTACGATGTCGTCCCCGTCGATGCCAAAGTGCCTTACGACGTTCACGAGGTCATTGAAATTATTGTGGATGGAGGCCAATACCAGGAGTTCAAGGCCGAATTTGGTACGACCCTGGTCACTGCTTTCGCCCGCATTCACGGGCACCGCGTCGGCATTATCGCCAACAACGGCATTCTCTTCGCGGAATCTGCACAGAAGGGCGCGCACTTCATCGAGCTGTGTGATCAGCGCGGCATCCCACTGGTATTCCTGCAGAACACCACGGGCTTCATGGTTGGTCGCGAATACGAGGCCGGCGGTATCGCAAAGCACGGCGCCAAGATGGTCAACGCCGTGGCTACCACCCGCGTGCCCAAGTTCACCGTAGTCATCGGCGGTGCCTTCGGCGCCGGCAACTACTCCATGTGCGGTCGCGCATATTCGCCGCGCTTCCTCTGGATGTGGCCGAATGCTCGCATTTCCGTCATGGGCGGTCCACAGGCGGCGATGACGCTGTCGACGGTTCGTCGCAACCAGATTGAACGCTCAGGTGAGAGCTGGTCGCAGGAAGACCAGGAGGAGTTTGAAGCTCCGATCCGCGAGCAGTTTGAGCGCCAGTCGCACTGCTATTACTCATCGGCTCGCCTGTGGGATGACGGTGTCATCGACCCCGCAGATACCCGCCGAATTCTTGGCATGGCCCTCGACGTGGCAAGTGGTGCACCCCTGGATGAACGGGGCTTCGGCGTCTTCCGCATGTAGTAACCAGCTAAAAACTCTCGACACCGCATTTTCTGAAAGGAAACACAGGGCACATGACAGCGCACAACACGCAGCCCCACGCAGCTGGCGGCAGCCTGAGTACCGTATTGGTCGCAAACCGTGGGGAGATTGCCTGCCGCATTATCCGAACCCTTCGTGACAACGGAATTCGCTCCGTCGCGGTCTACTCGGATGCCGATGCCGACGCCCCTCACGTACGCATGGCGGATATGGCCATCCACATTGGCCCATCTCCGGCACGCGAGTCCTACCTAGTTATCGACAAGATCATCGATGCCGCTCGCCGCTGCGACGCGGACGGAATCCACCCCGGTTACGGCTTTCTCTCTGAAAACGCTGACTTCGCGACCGCCTGTGAGGAAGCAGGTATTGAATTCATCGGCCCACCGGCCAGCGCCATCAACACCATGGGTGACAAAATCTCCGCCCGCGCTGCCGTCGAAGCCCGCGATGTTCCCACCGTGCCGGGTCTATCTCGCCCAGGGCTTAGCGACGAGGACCTCATTGAGGCAGCCCCATCGATCGGCTTCCCAGTCCTGATTAAGCCATCGGCAGGCGGTGGCGGCAAGGGTATGCACCGCGTGGAAAACGCTGCTGACCTGCCGGCTGCGCTCGCAACGGCTCGTCGTGAAGCGGCGGGTGCCTTCGGCGATGACTCCCTGTTCATCGAGCACTTCGTCGACACCCCGCGGCATATCGAGGTACAGATCCTCGCAGACAAACACGGCAATGTGATCCACCTGGGCGAGCGTGAGTGCTCGCTGCAACGACGCCATCAGAAGGTCATCGAGGAAGCGCCGAGCCCCCTGCTGGATGAGGAAACGCGCAGCGCAATCGGTGAAGCGGCCTGTGACGCGGCCCGCTCGGTTGGTTATGTCGGTGCGGGCACGGTGGAGTTTATTGTGCCGGCGAAGGACCCGTCGTCGTTCTTCTTCATGGAGATGAATACGCGTCTGCAGGTTGAACACCCGGTAACTGAGCAGGTCACCGGCCTGGATCTGGTGGCACTGCAGGTTGACATTGCCTCGGGACGACCACTGCCGGTTGCTCAGGAAGATGTAACTCTCACCGGTCACTCGATTGAAGCTCGCGTGTATGCCGAAGACCCAGCGGCGGGATTCCTGCCCACCGGTGGCACGGTCACACGTGTCGTCGAGCCGAGCGGGGCGGGAATCCGGGTGGATTCCGGCATTGTCGACGGTTCCGAGGTCTCATCCCTCTATGACCCGATGTTGATGAAGATCATCTCCCATGGGGAAAACCGTGAGCAGGCGCTCGAGCGGCTGGACCGGGCGCTCGGAGACACCGTTGTCGCAGGTGTCGGTGTCAATATCGACTTTTGTCGCTACCTGCTGAACGTCCCCGAGGTTCGCGTCGGCGATCTTGATACCGGTCTGCTCGACCGTGTGGCGGAAGGCTTCGCCACCTCCGAAACACCGGACGATGTCTACCTCGCCGCTGCGATGGACTGGCTGACTTCTCGCTTTGAAGAGGCCACCGACTCGCCGTGGCTGACCCCGGACGGCTGGCGCGCCAGTACCCCGGCCGCGCAGCGCATCCGCTTCGGAACGGGGGAGGACTCGCGTCTGATCTCGATTGTGGGCACGCCGTCGAGCGCCGACGTCATCGTTGGTGATGTGGTCGCGGGCCTGTCCGCCGAGGCGGAGAACGAAGAGATCGACGTTCCAGAACCGCGAAACTACAAGGTTTCGGTCTACCGCGACGGGGAACACCTGCGCATCGTCCGCGACGGTGTCGCACAGCACTTCCTGGTCGAGACCATCGACAATGCGGGGGCTGCGAACCATGAAGAATACGTCGTCGCCGGCGCTCACGGCACGTGGGTGCTGCCTCGCACCGAGGTAGTCACCACCGGAGCCGAAGCCGATGCCGGAGGCTCGGGAGTCATCCAAGCTCCGATGCCCGGCGCGATTATCGCGTTGGCGGTGGAGGAGGGAACCCGCGTCGAAGTTGGTGATGCTCTGTTGGTCATGGAGGCCATGAAGATGGAGCACACTCTCACTGCCGAAATTGCGGGTGAGGTCAGCTTCACCGTCGCGCCGGGCGATCAGGTCACCGGTGACCAGCAGCTGGCGGTCATCACTGTGGCCGAAGCCGAGGAATAAAAACCCACACGAAACGCACCAACCAGGTCTAACGCCAATCAAGTCCCACACCTACAAAATCTTTTAAGGAGCACTCATCATGTCCGAAAGCACCAAGATTGCAACCGCGATCCTCGACGACGAATACGTGGAACTGCAGAAAGTAGTTCGCGAATTTGCCAACGAAGTTGTCGACCCGGTTTCCGCCGAGCACGACCGCAACCACACTTTCCCGTACGAGATTGTCTCGCAGATGGGCGAAATGGGCCTGTTCGGTCTGCCATTCCCCGAGGAAGTCGGTGGCATGGGCGGTGACTACCTGTCCTTCGGTATCGCCCTGGAGGAGCTGGCTAAAGTCGATCAGTCGGTCGCTATCACCCTGGAAGCCGGCGTTGGTTTGGGCGCCATGCCAATCTTCCACTTCGGCAATGACAAGCAGAAGGAGACCTACCTGCCCGAGCTGACTGCTGGTAAGAAGCTCGCTGGCTTTGGTCTCACCGAGCCGGATGCAGGTTCCGACGCCGGCGCCACCCGCACCACAGCCCGTGAAGACGGCGATGATTTCGTCATCAACGGCGCCAAGCAGTTCATCACCAACTCCGGCACGGATATTACTTCGCTGGTTACTGTCACCGCAGTCACCGGCCAGAAGGAAGATGGCAAGAAGGAGATTTCTACCATCATCGTGCCGAGTGGCACGGAGGGCTTTGTCGCGGAACCAGCTTACGACAAGGTCGGTTGGAATGCCTCCGACACCCACCCACTGACCTTCACCGATGTTCGCGTCCCGCAGGAGAACCTGCTGGGCACCCGTGGTCGCGGCTTCGCTAACTTCCTGTCCATCTTGGCCGAGGGGCGTGTCGCAATCGCAGCGCTTGCCACCGGTGCTGCGCAGGGTTGTGTTGATGAGTCGGTTCGCCACGCCAAGGAACGTCACTCCATGGGCCGTGCAATCGGCGAGTACCAGGCTGTTTCCTTCAAGATTGCCCGTATGGAAGCGCGTGCGCATGCCGCACGGATGGCGTGGTACGACGCAGCCGCAAAGATGGCCGCGGGCGCAGAGTTCCGTCGTGAAGCGTACATCGCCAAGATGATTGCCTCGGAGGCTGCGATGGACAACGCGCGCGACGCGACGCAGATTTTCGGCGGCTACGGATTCATGAACGAGTACCGCGTGGCACGCCACTATCGCGACTCCAAGATCCTGGAGATCGGCGAGGGCACCACAGAAGTGCAGCTCATGCTGATCGCACGCGGATTGGGGCTGTAAAAATGGCTGACAACAACGCAACCGAAGTCACCCGCGACGTCGTGCAGCGCGGACTGTGGTTCGAAGAGTACGAGGTTGGCGCGCGTTACCTGCACCGTCCGGGGCGAACCGTCACTGAAACCGATGACGTCCTCTTCACGACGCTGACCATGAACACCCAGCCATTGCATCTGGATGCGCACTGGTCGAGCCAGCAGCCGGGATTCGGAGGCGAGCGCCTGGTCAATTCGATGTGGACGCTGTCGACGGTTGTCGGGCTGTCTGTCGGGCAGCTCACGCTCGGCACCATCGTCGCCAACCTCGGCTTTACCGAAGTGGCGTTTCCCGCACCGATGTTCCACGGCGACACCCTGTACGCAGAGACCGTCTGCCGTAACAAACGCCTGTCCAAGTCCCGCCCCAACCAGGGCATTGTCGAGCTCGAGCACATCGGACGCAACCAGGACGGCACCGTCGTCTGCCGCGCAGTCCGTTCCACGCTCGTCCAATGCGCACCGATTTCGCTTGACGACGGCTCCGAGAACGCAGCTTCAGCGGGGAAGTGAGTGACCCATGTCTACGCATAACTCCTGGCAGCCCCTGGGTCCTGCAATTCTGTTTGCGCCAGCCGACCGGCCGGAACGGTTCGCTAAAGCTGCTGACCGTGCCGACATGGTGATCCTGGACCTGGAGGACGGCTGTCGCGCAGAAAACCGTGAGGCTGCCCGCGAGGCTATCGTCTCCTGTGACCTCGATCCGGCCCGCACTATTGTGCGTGTCAATCCACCGGAGGTTGAGGACTACGCAGCGGATATTGACATGCTGCGTGGCACCGCTTTCCGCCAGGTGATGCTGCCCAAGGCCTCCTCGGCGCAGCAAGTGGATCAGTTGGTAGCGGCACTGGGGGAGAAGACCCAGGTCATTGCCCTTATCGAAACTCCGCTTGGGGTCATGCGCGCCGAAGAGCTGGCGCAGGCCGATGGCGTCGTTGCGCTGTTCTGGGGCGCAGAGGACCTGGTGGCGGGCTTGGCGGGAACGTCATCACGCTTTAGCGAAGCAGAGGCTGCACTCGCGCCGGGCCGTATCCATGCGGGCAGCTACCGCAGTGTGGCGGTGCATACCCGCAGCCACGTTCACCTGGCGGCAGCGGCGCACGGTAAGGCCAGTCTGGATTCCATCTACGTCAATATCTCCGACGCGGATGGGCTAGCTGCGGAGGCAGCCGATGCCGCTGCGTTGGGATTCGCTGCCACCGTCTGTATTCACCCAGGTCAGGTCCCGACAATCCGCCAGGCTTATCGCCCTAGCGACGAGGAGATTGACTGGGCGCGTCGGCTCTTGGCGGAAGCGGAAAAGAACACCGGTGCCTTCAGTTTTGACGGCCAGATGGTGGATGCGCCGCTCTTCCGTCAAGCAGAAGCCATTGCTCGGCGAGCCGCTGTAACCGGTTAGTCCCACAGCCGGTAACTACCACTGATTTATCCCCCCCCTAAAGAACACAATTCCCTCTCACACTCCGCACTATGCGGAGTCACTTAAACCAAGGAGATCTCCCCATGACCGCGACATTGAAGAACCACGCAGAACAGCGCACTGCTGATCCTTCGAAGCTGCCGGAGGGCTTCACCACTGTGCCGGCACCATACGGCAAGGATGTTGTCGATGCTGATGGCAACAAGATGAGCCACGTGTTCGGCGCCGGTGTCGAGCAAGGTGCCGCTCCACTTCGCGATGAGACTCTCGGTGAGAACCTGCGTGCGATTGTGGAGAAATTCCCGTCCCGCGACGCCGTCGTTGACGTCTACGCGGATGTCTCCTTTACCTTTGAGCGTTTCTACAACCGAGTTCTGCGTCTGGCCAGCGCTTTCATCCGTGAGGGCTACCGTCCAGGAGATCGTATCGGCATTTGGTCCACCAACCGCTGGGAGTGGACCGTGGTGCAGTACGCCTGCCACCACATCGGCCTGGTGCTGGTCAACATCAACCCGGCTTACCGCCAGCACGAGCTGAACTACGTGTTGGAAAAGGCAGGTGTGCGTATGGTGTTTGCCGCCCGCCGCTACAAGGACTCCGATTACCGAACCATGCTGATCGAGGCCTCCAAGCAGCGCGGTGTGCGCCTGGACAAGGTCATCTACTTCGGCTCCTCCGAGTGGTACGAGCACATGCACAGCGAAATCGATGACCTGAGCGAGTACACCTCCCAGCTGAAGCCGGATGATCCGATCAACATCCAGTTCACCTCGGGCACGACAGGCTTTCCCAAGGGCGCTACGCTGACGCACCGCAACCTGCTGAACAATGGTTACTTCATCGGTGAGCTGTTGGGCTACACCGAGGCCGACCGCATCTGTGTGCCGGTGCCGTTCTTCCACACCTTCGGCATGGTGATTGGCACCTTCGCTGCCTTCACCCACGGTGCCGCTATTGTCATTCCGGCTCCGTCGTTTAAGGCGCGTGAAACGCTCAAGGCTGTGCACTCGGCTAAGGCCACCAGCCTCTACGGCGTGCCGACGATGTTCATCAATGAGCTTGAAGAAGCCCACGACCAGGAGGAATACGGCTCCCCTTACGACCTGTCGCTGCTGCGCACAGGTGTGATGGCAGGTACCTCGTGCCCGTCGAAGACCATGCGTGATGTGATGGACAAGCTCAATATGCGTGAGATTGCCATCTGTTACGGCATGACCGAGACTTCGCCGGTGTCCTTCCAGACCCGCGCGGATTCCCCGCTGGAAAAGCGCGTCAACACCGTCGGGCAGATCATGCCGCACCTGGAAGCCCGCATCATCTGTGAAGAAACCGGCGAGACCCTACCACGAGGTGAACAGGGCGAGGTCGTCGTCCGTGGATACTCCGTGATGAAGGAGTACTGGGAGCACCCGGAAAAGACTGCCGAGGCCATCGACGCCGACGGCTGGATGCACACCGGCGACTTGGGTGTGCTTGACGACGAGGGCTACCTGTCCATCACCGGACGTATCAAGGACATGCTCATCCGCGGTGGTGAGAACATCTACCCGCGCGAGATTGAAGAGTTCCTGTTCACTCACCCGGCTGTTGTCGATGCACAGGTCATCGGCGTGCCGGATGACAAGTATGGCGAAGAAATCATGGCATGGGTAATTCTGCACGACGATGTGGAAGACCTCACCGCTGAGGACGTGGCGGCCTTTGCCCACGGCAAGCTGTCGCGTCACAAGATTCCGCGCTACGTCCACGTCGTCGAGGAGTTTCCGATGACCGCGTCGGGCAAGGTTCGCAAGGTTGAGATGCGTGAGATGGCTCCGCGAATCCTGGGCTGGGTGTAGAACAATGTCAAAAACAACTGATCAGACCGGTCGCGAGCTTGTCGCAGGCCTCGTCACTGATGGAATGACCCTGGCAGTCGGCGGTTTCGGCCTTTGCGGTGTGCCATATACCCTCATCGAGGGCGTGCGCGACTCCGGGGCAAAAGACCTCACCATCGTGTCCAACAACATGGGCATTGACGGTACTGGGCTCGGCATTCTGCTGGAGAACAAGCAGGTGGCAAAGGTAGTGGCCTCCTACGTCGGCGAGAACAAGGAGTTTGCTCGCCAGTACCTCGAAGGAGAAATCGAGGTGGAGTTCACCCCACAGGGCACTCTGGCAGAGCGTCTTCGCGCAGGTGGCGCAGGTATTCCCGTGTTCTACACCGCAACCGGCGTCGGCACGCTCGTTGCAGAGGGCAAGCCCCACGCCGACTTCGACGGACAGACCTACGTGCAGGAGCGTGGCATCGTTGCCGACATCGGCCTGGTGCACGCCTACCACGGCGATATTGACGGCAACCTTGTCTATCGCCGGACCGCGCAGAACTTCAACCCGCTGTGCGCAGCATCCGGCAAGGTGACCGTTGCAGAGGTGGAGTACTTGCTTGGCCGCGGCGAGATCGACCCGGATCTGGTGATGACTCCGGGTGTGTATATCCAGCACATCGTTCGCGGTGACGGACGCGAGAAGCTCATTGAAAAGCGCACAACTCGGCCACGCAATACCGATTCCAGCCACGATGCCGGTGACGCGGCAGCAGGGGAGGAGATTTAAATGGCACCTGCGAAGACAATTATGGACAAGGGCTGGAGCCGTGACGAGATGGCACAGCAGGCCGCTGAAGAGCTGCGCGATGGCGACTATGTGAATCTGGGTATCGGCATTCCGACACTGGTGGCAAACCATATTCCCGAAGGCGTGCGCGTTCTGCTGCAGAGTGAAAACGGAATTCTGGGAATGGGTGCCTTCCCATATGAAGGCGAAGAGGATGCTGACCTCATCAATGCGGGGAAGCAGACCGTGACATTGGTGCCGGGCGCGGCAATCTTCGACTCCGCCACCAGTTTCGGCATGATTCGCGGCGGTGCCGTGAAAATGGCCGTGTTGGGTGCGATGGAGGTGAGCCAGTGCGGTGACCTGGCCAATTGGATGATTCCGGGAAAGATGGTCAAGGGCATGGGCGGTGCGATGGACTTGGTCGCCGGTACCCCTCGAGTGGTGGTTTTGACCGATCATGTTTCCAAAGATGGCAAACCAAAATTGGTAAAAGCCTGCGAACTGCCCCTCACAGGTGCAAAAGTAGTGAAAAGGATTATTAGCAACCTGGGAAGCTTCGATGTCGCTGATGATCACCTGGTGCTACGCAGGCTGGCACCTGGGGTGACGCTGGCAGATATCGAGGCCAACACCGAAGCCGCATACGTGGTTGACCTCGAGAATTAAATACGCAGCAATCATGGTCAGTCCACACTCATCAGTTTTGACTTAGGAGAATCCATCCATGAGTAACCTTCCAGCTCCCAGCCCGAATGATGTCGTTATCCTCGCTGGTGCCCGCACCCCGCAGGGCAAGCTGCTCGGTCAGCTGGCACCGCTTACTTCCGTCGAACTTGGCGCTCATGCTGTCAAGCACGCTGTCCAGCGTTCCGGCGTTGCCCCGGAAGAGGTTCAGCACGTCGTTCTGGGCCAGGTGATTCTCGCAGGTGCTGGCCAGAACCCGGCTCGACAGGTCGCCATTAAGGCGGGTCTGCCATGGAATACGACTGCTGAGATCGTTAACAAGGTCTGCCTCTCGGGCCTAAACGCTGTCATTCACGCCGCTCGCTTGATTCGTCTCGGTGATGCAGACGTCGTTGTTGCAGGTGGTCAGGAGTCCATGACGCACGCTCCGCACGTTGCACGCGGTGTTCGTCAGGGCAAGTCCTTCGGTGCGCTGAAGCTGGAGGACACCTTGGAGCGCGACGGTCTGGTCGACTCCTTCGATGGTGTGTCCATGGGTACGCTTACCGACGGTCCGAACAGCGACCTCGGCATTAGCCGCGAGCAGCAGGACGAGGTTGCGGCCGCTTCTCACCAGCGTGCGGCTAAGGCGCAGGAAGACGGTATTTTCGCGCAGGAAATCGCTCCAATCGAGATTCCGCAGCGCAAGGGTGACCCGGTAGTTGTTGACACCGACCAGGGCATTCGCCCGGAGACCACTGTGGAGACCCTGGCTAAGCTGCGTCCGGTCTTCCTGAAGGAAAACGGCACCATCACTGCCGGTAACTCCTCGCCGATTTCCGACGGTGCCGCAGCAGTTGTGCTGGCATCGCGTGCCTACGCAGAGAAGCACGGCCTAGACTACCTCGCAGTTGTGGGCAAGGCCGGCCAGACCGCAGGTCCGGATAACTCCCTGCACGCTCAGCCGGCGGACTCTTTGAAGGAGGCTCTGCGTCGCGCTGAGTGGGACGCGCAGGAGCTTGACTTCATCGAGATCAACGAGGCATTTGGTGCGGTGGCCGTCAAGTCCCTGCGTGAGCTGGACTACCCGCTGGAAAAGACCAACATCCACGGTGGCGCGATTGCCCTCGGCCACCCGATTGGCTGCTCCGGTGCCCGCCTGACTCTGACCGCTTCAATGGAGCTGAACCGTCGCGGTTCGGGTCGCGCTGGTGTGTCCCTGTGTGGTGGCGGCGGCCAGGGCGACGCGCTGCTGCTGTACCGCGACTAATCGCATAGGTTAAAAACTCAGCAAACCCGCGTTGTGGTCTCCACTCTATGGACCCCACAACGCGGGTTTTGTTGTCTCCTGGGAGAGCCTGCGCGAAGGTGATTCGAGTTTTCAATTAGGTTAGGAGCTATGACAGGCTTTAGCTCCCTCGATGGTGAACAGACCTTCCCTTGGCTTCCCTCTGGCCCGGCGCTACTCTTCGCCCCGGCTGACCGTCCGGAACGTTTCCAGAAAGCTGCTGAACGATCGGACATGGTCATTATTGACCTGGAGGATGGCGCTGCCGTTGACAATCACGAGCAGGCACGTGCGAACATCATCAACAATCCGCTCGACCCGGAGGTGACTATTCTTCGGATTACCGGTCCTGGGACTCCGACCTTCGCGGAGGATGTCGCCTTTGCCCGTACATGTGACTACGACATCGTCATGGTGCCCAAGATTCGAGACTCCATTCCCGCAGAGCTCGAAGGGTTGAAGATCATCGCGATGATTGAAACCCCGCAGGCCATGACTAATATCCAGCAGATTGCCACGCACCCGGACGTTGTGGGTCTGTTCTGGGGTGCCGAAGACCTGACCGCCGAACTCGGTGGGGCGTCCTCGCGTCAGAGTGTGGATGAAAATCCTCGTCGCCACTACCACGATCCGCAGCGATTGGCTCGTGCACTCGTTCAGGTGCATGCAGCTGCAGCGGGTATTGCCGCCATTGATGCCGTTCATACTGACTTTCGCGATGAGCGCGGCCAGTACCTAGAGGCTCTCGACGCCGTGGGCTGTGGTTTCTTGGCTACGGCCTGCATCCACCCGGCGATGGTGCCGCCGGTGCGCAAGGCATATAAGCCGTCGGAAGCAACGCTCGCCCGCGCCCGGAAGATTGTCGATCACGCAGGTACGCACACTGGCGCCTTCCAGCTCGATGGCGAGATGATTGACGCGCCCGTCGTAAAGCAGGCGGTAGCAGCGCTCGCGCGTGCGGGGATTTCGGAGTAACTAGCGGCGGGATTTCGCCAGGTTCTCGGTGACTTTTCGGTCGATGCGGCCGAAGTTGTAGTACGCCGCACAAGCGCCTTCGGGGGAGACCATGCAGGTGCCGATGGGGGTCGCCGGGGTGCAGGCGGTGCCGAAGACCGCGCATTGCCACGGCTTGATGTGGCCGGTGAGCACAGATCCGCATTCGCAGGTCACGGGGTCTGGGATCCGGCGCCCCGGCACCTGGAAACGGCGCTCGGCATCGAATGCTGCGTATTCCTCAGAGATGCCGAGGCCGGAGTTTTCAATCCAGCCGAGGCCACGCCACTCGAAGGTGTCGCGGAGGGAAAAGACGCGGTCTATAAGTTTCTGCGCGGTGGTGTTGCCGGAGGAGCGAACGACGCGCGCGTACTGGTTGTCTACCCGCGACTTACCGGCAGCAACGTCGCCGCTGACGAATTGATCCAGCAGCATGACGACGGCCTGGAGCACATCCAATGGCTCAAAACCGGTGACCGCCACTGGCAGATTAAACTCGCGCGGCAGGAACTCAAAGGCGTCCGTGCCGGTGGTTGTAGCCACGTGACCTGGGCCGATGAAACCATCGACCTTGGTTTCGCCGCCGTTGACGATGGCGCGCAGTGGCGGCTCGATGAGTACGTGGTTGGAAAATACGGAGAAGTTTTCCACTCCCTGCCGGCGCGCGGCCTCAATGGTCACGGCAGTCGACGGGGCGGTTGTCTCAAACCCGACGGCGAAGAAAACGACCTGCTTATCGGGGTTATCGGTGGCGATCTTCAGCGCGTCGAGAGGCGAGTAGACAAAGCGCACATCGGCGCCGCGCGCACGTGCCTGCATCAGCGACGTTTCGGACCCCGGCACGCGCATCATGTCGCCGAAGGTCGTGAAAATGACGTCTTCTTGCTGTGCCAGCCAAATGGCATCGTCGACGCGGCCCATGGGGATGACGCAGACGGGGCAGCCGGGCCCGTGGATCAGCTCGATGTTCTCGGGTAGGAGGTTTTCCAAGCCGTAACGGTAAATGGTGTGCGTGTGCCCGCCACAGACTTCCATCAGCGCGATGGGCTTTTCCAGCTTGGTGGCCTCGCGTTCAATGCGTGCGAGCAGCTTCTTCGCAGCGGCGGGGTCGCGGAATTCGTCAACGTATTTCATGGTGCCGTCCAGCCCCTCAGTTGATCTGTGACGATGAGAAGGATTCCAGCTCATCCTCGTAAGTGTCGCCGCCTAGCTGTTTGATTTGCTGGAGCGAAAGTCTGGCTTCTTCCTCGTCGATCTTGCTCATGGCGAAACCGACATGTACGAGAACCCAGTCACCGGCGGTGAGGTTCTCGTCAACAAGTAAATCGGTGGAAATCATGCGTGCGACGCCACCAATTTCCACTGTTGCACGGGCAGCATCGTGGACTTCTGTGATGACGGCAGGGACACCAAGACACATACGCTTCTCCTCGTTTGCAATACTTATCGAGACTACCATCAGAGGCAGCGAACCTCGTTTTCGAAGGACGAGTGACGCAAGCAGTTTTGTCCGCCACCAGCTGTGAAGTTAGGGATAGTGAGCATGCAGCCGAAGAATCGTCTGAACACCAACGAAGCCAAGGTAAACACCAATATTGGTCGCGTTCGGGCACGTCCGTTCAGGCTTCTCGACGATTACGTCACCTTGCAACACGGCTCCGGTGGAAAGGCCTCCGCAGCTCTGGTTGAACAGGTCTTTTTCGACGCCTATGGCAATGAAATTTTAGGGCAGGGTGGCGACTCCGGGCTGTTCGCTGCCGAAGCCGTCGTCGAGGCTGCGGCAGCTTCTGCACATGGTGGGGCGCGGTTGGCAATGTCCACCGACTCCTATGTGGTCAATCCCATCGAGTTCCCGGGCGGCGACATCGGGGATTTGGCCGTCAACGGCACGATTAACGATCTGGCGGTAGCTGGAGCCAGGCCCCTGGCGCTGACCGCATCGTTCATTCTGGAAGAGGGGCTGGAGATTGCGACTCTGCGCCGCATTGTGGCGAGTATGCGCGTCGCTGCCGATGCCGCAGGGGTGAGCATCGTCGCCGGCGACACCAAGGTTGTGCCGAAGGGCGCAGGTGACCAGGTCTACATCACCACGGCCGGGATGGGCGTGGTCCGCGGCGACTACGCCGGTGCCGCTACGAAAGGATCTGTCTACGCAAACATCGAGGCCGGAGACCGCATCCTCGTCTCCGGTCCAATCGCCGATCACGGCATGGCCGTCATGCTCGCCCGCGGCGACTTGGCTCTGGCCGCGCCTATCGAGTCCGATACCCGTGCCGTCAACGGCCTGGTCGAGGCACTACTTGAAGCTGCCCCCGGCACTCGCTGGATGCGCGATGCCACTCGTGGCGGCCTCGGCACGGTCGCCAACGAGCTCGCCCGTGGCACCGGTCTTGGTGTCGTACTTGACGACGATTCCATTGCGGTCCGTGAAATGACCCGTGGCGCCTGTGACATGCTCGGCATAGATCCGCTCTACGTCGCCAATGAAGGCACCTTCGTCGCCGTTGTCCCCGCCGAGCAATCCGAGGCAGCGCTCAGTGCACTCCACGCAGCCGGGGCTTCCGAGGCTTGTGATATCGGCTCCATCGAGGACGAGCCCGCCGCTTCCGTGGTACTGGTCACCGGATTCGGCGGCACCCGCATGGTGGACATGTTGGTCGGCGATCCGCTGCCGCGCATCTGCTAGACATCCATGCCGGTTGCCGCCAGCAGGCGACCGGCCATCGCCTGGCCAAGACTCAAACCGCCATCGCCCGGCGGCACAATTTGATGCTGCAACAGAGTAAAGCCCTCAGCTGCAACTTCACGCCGCAGCAGCTCCATCAGCAGCGCATTATTCGCGCAACCCCCGCTGACGCCGACAACATCGGTGCCGGCTTCCTCCGCAGCCTGCACCAATCGCTTGCCGACGACCCCCGCGACCCCACTGTGAAACACAAATGCGGCCTGCTCGGCGTCAGGCGATGCTAACGCCTCCCGGATAACCTCCTGGAGGGGCACCGGTTTGGTCCCGGAACTGACCGCTCCGAGCGCTTCCGCATGTGACCTCACGTAGCGAGTCGCCGCTGCCTCCAATTCCATGGCCGCTTGCGCCTCGTAGCTGATGGCCCCGCCACCGCGCCAGCGAGGAAGCAGCAGAGCTGCGGTGGCATCGAAAATGCGGCCGAGAGACGAAGTTTGCACCGCGCCGATTCCCGTCGCCAACTGGCTTTTAACCAGGGCTACTTCGCGCTCGTTGGAGAGATTGCGCAGGAGGTGGTCGTCGTCAAGCTCCCATGCGTGAGTGAGACCGAGGGCGAGCCGCCACGGGTGCGTGACGGCGCGATCTCCACCGACCAACGGGAAAGTGGGGCAGTGCCAGGTGCGTTCCCAGTTTGCGGAACTGCGACTGAGCGTGAGAACCTCGCCACCCCAGATGGACCCATCGGTGCCATAGCCGGTGCCGTCGAGGGTGGCGACGACGGCGCGACCCGCGTTCGGGGAAAGGAGGCGGTGTTCGGCGAGTAGGGAGAGCGCGTGCGCGAAGTGGTGTTGAACCGCGAGCAGCTCGATGTCGTGCTCGGCGGCGAAGCGTTCGGCGAAGGCGGTCGTTGCGTAGCCCGGATGAAGATCGCAGACAACAAGGTCCGGGGTCGCATCGCGCATGGAAAGGAGCTGGTCAACTGCTCTCTGGTAGGCCTTCTGGCTGGCCCACGAACCCATGTCGCCAATGTGCGCGGAGACGTGAGCGAGGTCCCCATGCGCGATAGCGAAAGTGTTCTTCAGCTCCCCGCCAGTCGCGAAAATGGTGGGTTGGGACGTGCTCCGGGCGCTGGTGTCAGGGCTAGCGGCAGCGCCAGGGCCAGTGCCAGTGCGGCTACGAGAATCGGTGGCCGTGATTGAAACGGGGATGGGAGCGAAGCCGCGGGACCGGCGCGATGGAGCGGTGCCGATGAAAACCGAATCTTCAACGGGTACGTGGATTTCGCGGTCGTGGAGGATGAAAGCGTCGGCGATGTGACCGAGCTTCTTCAGCGCATCGGCATTGTCGGTACACACAGGCTCGCCACTGAGGTTGCCGCTGGTGACCACGAGCGGGCGATCGCAAAGCAACAGGTGAATGCCTGAGTACGGAAGCATAATGCCGAAGCTGTCGAGGCCCGGTGCGATGAGATTGGAAAGCGGCCCCGGCCGCTGCTTCGGTGCGATCACAATCGGTGCCTCAGGCGAGTCGAGGAAACGCTTCTCCTGTTCAGTTAACTCAACCAGTTGGGCAGCGGTGTCAACAGTGGGAGCCATTACCGCCAACGGTTTGTCGGGTCGACGCTTGCGCATCCGCAGTTTCTCGCAGGCAGCGTCATTGGTGGCATCGCAGACCAGGTGAAAACCACCAATACCTTTGACGGCGAGCAGGGCGCCGTCGTCAAGCAGTGCGTGTGCGCGACGAAAGAGCGCGACAACCTCCTCGCGGGAGGTGGCGGTGGTGGTGCCGCCTGCATCGTGCCAGCTCAGACGCGGGCCACAGTCGAAGCAGCTGATTGGCTGAGCGTGATAGCGGCGGTCGGTGGGGTCGGTGTACTCGCGCTCGCACGGGGTGCACATCGGAAAGGCCGCCATAGTGGTGCGCGGGCGGTCGTAGGGCAGTTCAGTGATGATGGACAGGCGCGGTCCGCAGTTGGTGCAGGAGATGAAAGGGTAGAGGTAGCGCGGGTTGGTAGGGTCGAAAAACTCACGGCGGCAGTCCGGGCACAGTGCAGTGTCGGGCGGAAGCAGTGCGCGGCCGGAGTAGCTGTGGCGAGAGGGCACGATGGTGAACTCGCGCTCATGGCCCAGTGTCGCGATGTGCTCGGCGGAGTGATTGATGATGCGGGCAAGCGCCGGCAGTTCGGTGAAAAGCTGGCTGCGGAAGGCAGCGAGGGCGTCCGACGTGCCTTCTACCTCGATGAATACGCCCTGCTCATCGTTGCCACAGAAGCCGACGAGACCCGCGCGCCGGGCGATGGTGGCGACAAAAGGGCGGAATCCGACCCCCTGGACGATACCTTCGATACGCCAGCGAATGCGTTGAATGCTCGTACCCATCCCCGCCCCGGTCGCGCCTGCCTTTTCCATGCATTCAACTTTACGTAAGCGGCTCGGGTCCGTTCGCACTGCTAGTTTGGAGATTGTGCACGAAGTAGCGTTGAGCATGCAGTTAGCGAAGGTTGTCACGAGAGCAGCCGAAGGTCGAACTGTACGCACTGTGCACCTGCGGATAGGCGCTCTACGGCAGGTTGTGCCAGAAACCCTTTCATACGCGTGGGATTTCGTCAGTCGCGATACCGGTTTGGGGGACGCGAAATTGGATATTGACTGGGTACCTGCGGTTGTCGAATGCGCGCACGGGCATCGCGAACAGGTGGGGCCACTCGACGGCCTGCTGTGCCCCACGTGTGGAAAGCCAGGACGCGTAATCTCGGGGGAAGAGTTCACAATCGTCGACATCGACGTCGACACGCACAAGTAGGAAAGACGGTTTTATCATGGGACGTTTCCACCGGCATGACGGCGATGACGCACACCACCATCACCACCATCATCATGACCACGACCATGACCACCATCACGGCCATGACCACGTTCATCTCGCCGATCCCGATGACACTAGCCACGGCGACCACTCAGGTTATGAAACCGGCGTGGAACGCGTGACCATCCTCGAGGACATCTTCAGCGAAAACGACCATCGCGCGGAGCACAATCGCGAGCTGCTTGCTGAACATGGCGTGGAAGCCATCAACCTGATGAGCTCCCCGGGCTCAGGCAAGACTGCGCTGTTGGAGAAGACACTGGCGGCTGCGCAGGGAAAGCTGCGCGTCGGCATTATCGAGGGCGATATTGAGACGGCTCTCGATGCCGACCGCTTGGAGGGCTACGGGGCACAGATTTCGCTGCTGAACACGGGCAACGGATTCGGTGGTGAATGCCACTTGGACGCCCCGATGGTCTCCCGCGCGCTCGAGGGGCTGGATTTGGCCACGCTTGACCTGGTCATGATTGAAAATGTGGGAAACCTTGTCTGTCCGGCTGAGTTTGAGGTCGGTGAGACTCGTAAGGCAATGGTCTACTCCATCACCGAGGGGGAGGATAAGCCGGTCAAGTACCCGGTGATGTTCCGCTCTGTGCAGGTAGTGGTTATCAACAAGATGGACCTTGCCCCGTACCTTGACTTCGACATGGAGCTCTTCCGCGCCAACCTGGAAAAGGTCAATCCAGGCGTGAAGGTGATTGAGGTCTCCGCTAAGACCGGGGAGGGCATCGACGAATGGCTCCGTTGGGTCAACCCTGCGCTGGTTGATTAAGCGCGCGCCGGGGGCCGTCGTGAAGCAATGGGGGGGGGCAGCACGGCATGCTTGACGACGGCCCCGCTGCCCGCTCGCTTCGCTCCACCTTAGTGGGGGATAGGTGATATCCCGCTGTAATCTGCGGCGGTTTTTCACGTTCATTACCTGTACCTGGAGCTATATTTACGCAACATTTATCTTGCATATTATTTTGTTATAACCGCAGCGCAGCGCCATTATTCAGGTTGTTCTTAGGTCGCTATACTTGGCCATGTATAGGCAATGGGCCTGGGTAGTTGTAAAACCTCGAAACCAATATTCCTAATAACTAAGCAGAAGGCGCAGCGAAAAAATGATTAGTGGCGCGAATTGGCAGGAAGGGACCCTCGGCGAAAACCTCGCTAGAGCTGGTGTCTCACGGCGCAGTTTCATGAAGTTTTGTGGCACTATGGCGGCAATTTTTGCCGCCGCAACTCCGAATGTCGGTGAGGCTGCGGCGCAGTCACTGACTCCCTCAGCGGAGGAAATCGCAGATAAGCTCTCGGCTGTAAAGAAGCCGAAGGTGGCTTGGCTGCAGTTGCAGGAATGTACCGGATGTATGGAATCCGTATTGCGTTCCGGAGGCACCACTGCTGAAGATGTGGTGCTGAACCTGGTTTCGATGGACTACAACGAGCTGCTCATGGCACCGTCCGGGCATGCGGCTGAAAAGGCTTTGGACGACATGAATGCCGAGGATCACATTCTGGTGGTCAATGGCTCGATTCCGACCGGCGAGAACGGTGCGTACTGCACCATTGGCGGTAAGTCGGCAGAACAGGTGCTGCTCGAGGCTGCTGAGAAGGCCACGGCAATCCTGGCCGTTGGTGCCTGCGCAGTCTGGGGTTCTGTCCAGGCGGCTAAGCCGAATCCGACCGGCGCTAAGGGCGTCGATGAGATCATCAAGGACAAACCGGTGATTAACGTCTCTGGTTGTCCGCCGATTGGTGAGGTGATTACGGCCACCCTGACGTACGTACTCACTTATGGCAAGACACCGGAGGTCGACGCTGAGGGGCGGCCAAAGTTTGCCTATGACCAGCGTATTCACGACTCCTGCCCGCGTCGCGCGCATTACGATGCCGGTCAGTTCGTGAAAACCTTCGACGACGAAGGCGCGCGAAACGGCTGGTGCCTTTACGAGGTCGGCTGTAAGGGGCCATCCACGTTTAGCCCATGCCCAATCGTGCAGTGGAACCTTAAGTCCGGTTGGCCAATTGGTGCTGGTCACCCATGTATTGGCTGTACTGAGAAGGACTTCTTCGACCAGTTCACTCCGTTCTACGACAAGCTGCCAGGAATCCCGGGTATTGGAGTGGAGTCCAGCGTGAACAAGGTCGGCGTTGGACTGCTGGCTGCCACTGCCGCAGGTGCCGCGGTCCATGGCGGACTCACATTGGTGAAGGAACTGAAGATAAGGCGCTCCAACGGCGAAGAAAAGGTGTTGGCTGCGTTTGGTGGTGTGGAAGGCCGGAAGCCACCGATGGTCGACCTTCCTTCAAACTCACCAGGCACGCAGAGCGAGACAGCATCCGATTCGAAGGACAACTAAGGGGGCATAGGACATGGCTACGGAAAAAGTTGTAATCGACCCGATTACCCGAATCGAGGGACACCTTCGCATTGAGCTGGAGCGCGAGGGAGACCAGATCAAAACCGCGTGGAGTGAGACTACTCAGTTCCGCGGTATCGAAACCATTGTGAAAAACCGCGATCCTCGCGATGTCTGGGCATTCGTTGGTCGTATTTGTGGTGTGTGCACTGGTACTCACTCGGTGGCGTCCATTGCCGCTGTCGAAGATGCCATTGGCTCGACACCGCCCCCGCAGGCACGTCGTATTCGCGACCTGGTGATTGGCTCGCAGGAGATTCACGACCACGTCGTCCACTTCTACCATCTTCACGGTCTGGACTGGATTGATGTCACGAAGGCTCTCGAGGCAGATCCGAAGAAGACCGTTGAGTTCGCGCAGTCGATCGGCTCGACGTGGAAGGGCAATAACGAAGAAACCTTCGCCCGGGTTAAGGAGACCGTGCAGGGCATTGTGGACTCCGGCCAGCTGTCCATCTTCACCGGCGGCTACTGGGGACATGAGGACTACCGCTTGCCGCCCGAGGCCAACCTGATGGCAGTGTCGCACTACCTCGACGCCTTGGCTTTCCAGCGCTCTATCATCCGCATTAACACCGTCTTCGGCGGTAAGAATCCACACCCGAACTTCCTGGTCGGAGGCATGGCGTGCTCCATCGACCCGGAACGCTCTGAGACGGTCAACCAAGTCGGCATTGATCAGATCAAGTCCTGGATCGACGAGATCGTGGAGTTCGTCAATGACTGCTTCTACCCAGATGCAGTCGCCATCATGAGCGTTTACAAGGACTACTTCGACATCGGTCGCTCCTCCGACAGCTTCCTGGCGGTAGGCATGGCCGGCGCCACTTACTCCGGCGACCCGGCTAAGTCCCGTGTCCAGACCGTGCATCCAAACATCAAGCCCGGTGTCATTCTCGACGGTGACTACACCAAGCTCCACCCATTCCAGCCGGAAAAGATCGAGGAATTCATCAACTCCGCCTGGTATACGCAGGAAGCCGGCGATGATGTCGGCCTCAAGCCGTACGACGGCGAAACAACTGTGAACTACACCGGCCCGAAGCCGCCGTACGAGTGGTTGTCGGACAATGAAAAGTACACCTGGTCGAAGGCGCCGCGTTACGACGGTCGCGCTGTTCAAGTTGGCCCGGTTGCTCGTGTGCTGTTGGCATACCTGCAGAAGGAGCCGGAGACAATGCGCCTGGTCGACGAGGTCATGGATAAGCTCGACCTGCGCATTGAACAGATGAACTCCACTGCGGGACGCACCTACGCACGTGCTGTGGAGTCTGTGACCACCGCCAATTACTTGGCAGATCACATTTTCCCGGAGTTCGTTGAGGCCCTGAAGAACGGCGACATCGATGTCTTCGACAACAGCCGTTGGGAGCCGACCACGTGGCCGGAAAAGTGCCAGGGCGTGGGCTTCCTCGAGGTCGCTCGTGGCATGCTCAGCCACTGGGTCAAAATTGAAAATGGCAAGGTGACCAACTACCAAGCCGTGGTTCCCACCACGTGGCTGGCCGGTGGCCGTGACCCGAAGGGGCAGCTTGGCCCATACGAGCACGCGCTGGCTGGCGATGGCACACATCCGCTGGTTGATCCCGAGCAGCCGCTTGAACCACTTCGCACGATTCATTCCTTCGATCCATGTATGGCCTGCGCAGTCCACATTTTGGATCCGGCTGGTCAGGAAATGTTTAAGGTGACGACGGCATGACACCCCCAGTGAGTGAAAATCCGGAACTGCGACTAAAAGATTCCAAGGGCAACCCCCTGGTTATTGCGGTTATTGACGCACACACCAGCCACTGGTTGTCGCCATCCGAGGTCATTCAGGCCGCAGCAATTGTCCCGGACGACTCCCGCGATCCTGTCGACCTTGCGCTGAAGGTCAGTTTGCGTCGTCGTCGTGACGATCTTTTCCATCTCGACGGCACGCCACTGATGAAACTGACCCCGGATTCCTACGACCCGGCAACACCTGACCGCCGTTACTCCATCGCCAAGGTGCACGGCCTCAACATTGCGGATCAAACGGTCGATGTCGCCATCATGCGCGGTGAATTGAATGCGGTCGTTGAGGCATCCACGATGTCCCGTGAGGAAGGCGTTCTACTTCGTCGTAACGCGAACATGCACCATGGTCGCGGGCACCGCAGTATGGGCGTCGCGCTTGCGCCCATTGACAAAGACGGAAATATCATCGGAGAGTTCATCTTCGAAGGATTCGTGGCAATGGGGCTGCGGAAACTCGACGAGGCCATTGCGGAAAACAAAAAGGGTTCCGGTTCGTGGGTCGAGGTTCACCTGTGGGGATGGGCGCTGCGCGTTCAGCATTGGTTGAACCTGGCGCTGATGTTGGTGATGACCTTTACCGGCTGGTACATCATGCAGCCCTATTTGACCGAGCGCACCTATGACGGCTCGGCCGCGGGCTTCGCGATGGGATATGTCCGTTTCGCGCACTTCTTAGCCGGATTCCTATGGATCGCGGTGGGGCTGTGGCGTGTCATTCTGCTGTTTGTTACCCACGACCGACAAACACGATGGCGTGCGCTATGGCCGATTTATAACAAGCAGGATGTTAAAGACCTCTGGCACACGATGCAGTACTACCTCTTCCTGCGCAAGGAAGGGCCGTTCTACTTCGCACACAATCCGCTGCAGCAGCTGGCGTACACCGGCATTTATGCGATGTGTTTCATTCAGATGCTCACAGGTTTGTCGCTATACGCGATGATGGATCAGTCCAACTGGTTCTTCCAGCTGCTGGCTATGCCGACGCACTGGATTGGCATCGGCTACTTCCGCCTGATTCACACAATCATCATGTACCTGATTTGGCTCTTCGCCATCATTCACGTCTACTTGGTCATCCGCTCCGATGCGGTGCACAACCACGGTGGTCTGTCCTCGATGATTGGTGGCTCTGTCTGGCTACCGCGCGGCACGCAACCGGTTGACTCTCCACGCATTGGATAGGAGATCATTGGGTAACGATAAGGTGTCCGACGCAGTCACCGGTGCTGATGCTGGCACTCCGTTGGTGACGGTTCTTGGCATCGGCAACCCCGTCATGGGCGACGACGGCATTGGTCTCGAGCTGCTGAGGCGTCTTGCCCCAGAACTGGAATCTGCAGGCATGGGGCAGACAACGCAGGCTGGGGATTCTGCGCATCTGGTCTGGTCGCCCTCCAACCTCGATGATCCTGCGAACCTCGCCGGGCGAGGGGACGAATGGACGGGTGCGGTTGCCTACATCGATGGTGGCACCTGCGGTATGGAGTTGCTGCCCATCGTGCAGGAGGCCAAGAACCTATTGTTACTCGACGCTCTCGCTGGTCCGGGGGATCCCGGTACCGTCGTCAAGCTCGTCGGTGACCAGATCCCGCGACTATTGGCGGCAAAGCTGTCCGCGCATCAGGTCGGCTTGCTGGATTTGCTCACCGCGGCGCGACTGCTGGGGCAGGAGCCTGAGCGCGTCGGTGTGGTGGGAGTGGTCTACGAGTCTGCCGACATGGTGGTGGGGCTCAGCAACACGGCACTTGGCGGCATTGAGGAGGCGACTGAGGTTGCGCGTGAGCTCATCGACAGCTGGCTTGCCGACGAGCGCGACAGTGACGTCTAACCCTCGCCCTCAGCGTTGACCTCAATACTGGAGATTTCAAACTCGCGGCCGTGCCGTAAATCCGCAGTAGGTGTGCCACAGACAGGGCAGGTTAGAGCATAGAATTCATCAATTTCATGCTCGGCCTCGCAGGTGGGGCAGTAGACCGTCGAGACAATGAGCTCGGCATCTAACTCGGCGCCCTCACACTGCGTCGCGGCACTGGCCACAGGCCATGCGGCGATGAGGGAATCGTAGACGACCCCGGAGCGGTCGCCGACACGCATTGACACCTTTGTCACGGTGCGTCCCGGGCAGACCTCGGCGATCTTTTCCACCACGCTGGTCAACAATCCAAGCTCATGCACAGATACCATTATGGCGAAGCACTCAGCGCGAAGGAGGCGCAGGCGGACCATGTCATCCAAATCCGTTCCGGTTACCCAGCACATCCAGCTCGATGAGCTTGTTGACCCATTCGAGGCACGACTGGATGTCTATCGCGATGACAACGGCGCCATCACACAGGTGTCCTTCGACCTTTCAGGGCTGCCGCGTATCGACGGGATGCTCGTGGGCAAGCAGGCATTAGATGTGCCAGATATCACCAAGCGGCTGTGTGGCCTGTGCCCGGTTGTGCATCATCTTGCAGGTGTACGGGCGGTGGAGGACCTCTACAGGATTTCCGACATTCCCCGAACCGCACAGTTGATTCGAGAGCTGCTGGCGGCCGGGTCGACCTTGGATAATCTAGCGACCAAGTTTGTGGCCGTCGACCGCGAGGGGGCGCGGACAATGAAGCGTGCCGGAAAAGCTCTGATGCGTGCAGCGGGGGCACCGTCGCATTTCCCAGATGTCGCCGTCCCCGGCGGTGTGCGCGCGGCAGTGGATAAGACGCTTGTTTCTGAGGCCGAAAGTGCTCTGGAGGCGCTGGCTGAGACGGCGGTAATCAAGGAAGTGGAGCTTCTTGCCGCCCCCGATGCTTCTGATGCTTGGACGGATACTTTTGACGGTCTCGACGTCGCAGTCGTCGACGCTGACGGTGAACTTGCTCCGCTGGGAAATTACCTGGCAGTCGCGCGGCACGACACCGATACCGCAGCGCAGATTTTCCCGGCTGCTGATTGGCCTACACGTGTTTGGGAATCCCGTCCGGGCGATGCCGCTCCCAGACCGGTGTTTGATGCCTCGAAGGAGCTGGGCAAGGATGGCTGTGAAGGTCAGCGGGCAGATTTCTACCGGGTGGGGCCGGTCTCCAGGCAGGTTGTCGTCGATAAGCGTGGAATCAGCCCACGCGACGCCCAACGCCAGCTTCTCGCCGACACCGTGGCCTGGGCGAAGCGGGTGCTTGCCGACGGGGAGCTGCTCGGCGACCATGTGTGCAATCCGAATGCTGCGACGGCGATTGAGAATGCTGACTTTGAAGAACCTCGCAGCGGTGTCGGGATGATTGACGGGCCACGTGGGCTGTTAGTGCATCGTTATACGGCAGGAGCTGACGGCATCATTACGGATTGTCAGATTATGACACCGACTGCGCAGAATGAACCCTGGCTGACGCGTATGCTTACCGAGCAGCTGTGCGGTGGCGGGGAGACTGCGGGGGTCGAGAAGTCGATTTGGGCCGCTGATCCGTGCCTACCGTGTAGTTCGGCACCTGCGGGAGTGATGACATTCACGATGCAGGAACATGCCGGTGCACCTGCGGACAATATAACAACGGATAGCCCTGGTTCGGCGGACGCCCCGACTGTAGTGGAGAGGACGAAGTAACACGATGTGTCTTGGAATTCCTGCCCGGGTTTTGGCAATCGCCGATGGTCCATTGCCGATGGCGACGGTGGATATGGCGGGGCAGAAGCGGCAATGCTCGGCAATGTACGTGCCTGAGCTGGTGGCAGGTGATTGGGTGTTCGTCCAGAACGGGTTCATCATGAACGTGCTGGACGAACAGGAGGCCAAGGAGTCCTTGGCCGCAATTGAGGAATATAACCTCATCGAACATGTCGCTGAGGTCTCCCCGAAGGGACGGGCCTAGTTCACGCAGGTCACGCCGGCGGCGTCGATAGCGGGGCGATCTTCCTGCGGAATTGCCCCGCCTTCCTGGCCGATGACATCGCCATTGGAACCATCTTCGACTTCAGGCGCGGGTTCGGCACCGTCGCCCGAATCAGCGGCCATTCCCTCTGATGTCAATCCCGGGCCTTCGTAGTCACCGGCAATTGTCACTGAGATGTGGTGCGGATCGAGGTATGGATCGTGGACAATCGGTACGCCACCGAGTGCCTCAGAGATGGCCTGCGCTGCCGGATCCTCTGGGTCAGCCGCATTGATCTGGCTGGAGGCAACGCCGGCGAACTCAGCGTTGCCGACCTCGCCCTGGGTGTAGCCCTTTTCCGTTAAGAAACCTGAGACGCCGCTGGCCAAACCTTCAATGCCTGTGGCGTTGTAAACGCTGACCGTAGTTTCAGCCGCGTTGGGGTCAGCCTTCTTTTCGTCTTCTTCCTTCGCCGGAGCTTTTTCTTCCTTGGTGCCCAGCAGGGTCTCGAAGTACTTGTGAACCTGGCCCTTATCGATTGTGACCACCGACTCGCCATAGTCACCGACACCGTCAATCGAGGTCACCGGGATAGTTTCAAACTTCACGTTGCCACCACTGAGGCCCTGCATCTGGGTGGCAAATCCGGTGACATCCCAGTTGTCGTCGAGCACCACCGAACGCTGGACGGCGTTGCCCAGTTCAGACAGCTTCGCGGGATTAGACAGCGTGCCAGCGCCGAGCAGCTTATTGGTGAACGAGGCCATGAAGACCTGCTGGCGAGTAATTCGGTCGAGGTCACCGCGGGGCAGACCATGGCGCTGGCGGACGAATGAGAGCGCGTCGGCGCCCTTCAATGTCTGTGAGCCCGCTGGGAAATCTGCACCCGAGAACTCGTCGTAGACAGCCTCATTCAGACATACATCGACACCACCAATGGCATCGGTGAGCAGGACGAAGCCGAGCAGGCCAACTTCTGCGTAGTGGTCAACAGTGATACCGCTGAGATCGCTAATGGTTTCAATTAGAGCTCTACGTCCGGCCTCGGTCGAGCGACGCTCAATGTCTTCCGGCGAGGCGCCGCTTCCTGCGAGTTCCTCTTCGACCATCTGCTTTGTATTGCCGTAGACACCATTAATCTTTGTGTTGCCTAGGCGATTGGTGTGGACATAGGTATCGCGCGGAATGGAAATTGCCGTCGCTGAAGAACCATCGGCAGGAACACGAATCACAATAATCGTGTCTGTATTCGTGGCTTCTTCGTCGCCGGCACGCAGAAGCTCAACTTCTTCCGGAGTCAGGGGGTTGCCCTGGGCATCGGTGCGAGAGTCGGAGCCGACGAGCAGAATATCGGTTGCACCGTCCTTCTCACTGCCCAGACCGAAGTCGCCACCCGAACCCAAGTTGTCGGTGGTTCTACCAAGTGTCCACCAGCCAACGGCGGAAATAACCAGGATAATGGCTGAGAGCAGCACAAGCGCATTGCGTAGCATCGGCGGCCAAGCTTGGGCTGTACTCTCTGCAGAGGACGGTGGCGCTTGAATATCGCGTGCGTGACGCGCGCGTGGCGTGTGGCTGCTCAAACCGGGGCTCCTCTTAAACCGTTTTTCGAAAATATAATTTGTGCTGCATGTCTGCGTGGGCATTCCACACATCGTGGAGCGCAGTAAGCAGCTGCGGAAACTACATAAACCTTAACCGTCCAACCGTGTGCGGTTACACCTCAACACAGTGTCAATCGTATCTACGATAGTGATAAAGAAGAATATGTCTGAAATTTCAGTCTCGCATTTCGCCACTCCTGGACCAACCCACAGCAACTCGCGGCGTCCCATTGTCGCCATAACTGGCGCGGCGGGACAGCTGGGTACTGCGCTTCAGTGTGATTCTTTCGCCGCCGATGTTGAGGTGCTCGCTCTTACGCGGGCACAGTTGGATATCACTGATTCGGCTGCTGTGGAGGCAACGCCTCTGCTTGACGACGTCGACATCATCATTAACGCGGCAGCGGCGACCGATGTCGATGGCGCAGAATCCGATCCCGGTTCGGCGCACCTTATCAATGCACTTGGACCGAAGTACTTGGCGGCTCGGGCGAAAAAAGAAGGCGCGTATCTCATTCACATCTCCACCGACTATGTCTTCGGTGATGTAGCAGTCGATGAGATGACGGGGCAGCGCCGAGCGCTGCGAGTTGATGATTTCACCGCGCCTCGGACTATGTATGGACGTACCAAGTTAGTGGGGGAGAATAATGTGCGTGATTCGGGTGCGCGTTTCGCTATTTTGCGCACGGCGTGGGTCTGGTCGGGGCCCACACAGCCGGAGGCCAAGGACTTCGTTTCCACGATGATGCGTCTGGCAGAGACGGCGACTGACGACAAAGGCAATCCGGCAATTATTAAGGTCGTTGACGATCAGCACGGAAACCCCACATTTGTCGGTGATCTCGCCGGAGCTGTCTGGGAGTTGTCCGAACGTGTGTTGTCCGAACCGAGCAGCGCACCGACCGGCACCTTCCATGTCACGGGCAGCGGTGAGGCGACATGGTTCGAAGTGGCTCGCGAAGTGTTTCGGCTCACCGGTCACGATCCGCAGCGTGTGGCGGCTTGTACCAGCAGTGAGTTCCCACGTCCGGCCCCGCGGCCGGCCTGGTCCGTGTTGGATGGTTCGGCATGGAGTGAGGTAGGTCTACATGCGCTTCCGGAGTGGCAGGACACTTTGCGTGCTGTCCTGACCTAGGGTCTAGGTTTGTGAATGCAACCTCGAATTCCCCGCAACCCTCGCAGCTTCCGCTCGGTGTGGTCACCGTGACCTTTTCGCCCGGTGAGCACCTGAGCAAGCTGGTGGATTCGCTGGGCCCCGCCGCCAGTGCCTCCACGCGTCTGATTATGGCCGACAACGGCTCGACGGATGGTTCCGTGGAGAAGGAAGAAGCTCGGGCCAAGGAGACCGGAGCGGATGTTCAGCTTCTGCGTACCGGCGGCAACATTGGCTATGGCGCGGCCGCCAACCGTGGCATTGCGGAGCTGGGGCGGGCTCGCCGTGCTGGTGAAATCAATCCTGATTACGTCATGCTGGTCAACCCTGACGTGGTGTTTGCCCCTGGCGCAATCGATGTTCTGTTGGAATGCGCGCAGCGCAACCCCAAAGCTGGAGCGATTGGTCCGCTGATTCGCGAGGCGGATGGCAGCGTGTACCCGTCGGCACGCGCGGTTCCTAAACTTGTCAGCGGTATCGGACACGCGCTGCTTGCCGATATCTGGCCTACTAACCCTTTCTCACGTCACTACCGGGATGACACGGATATGGATCGTGAGCGATCGGCGGGATGGTTGTCGGGCGCATGCCTGCTGCTGCGGTGGGATGCGTTCGACCAGATTGATGGCTTTGATACCCGCTACTTCATGTACATGGAGGACGTGGATTTGGGTGACCGACTGGGCAAGGCCGGTTGGAGCAATGTTTTCTGTCCCCGTGCAGAGATACGTCACGCGCAGGGACATTCTGCCAGTAAGCACCCGGAAATTACCGTAAAGGCCCATCACGAGTCGGCATACCGTTTTATGTCAGATCGCCTGCCGGGGCCGGCGCTGGCACCTGTGCGACTGGCATTGCGTTTGGGGCTGTTCCTGCGTGGCAAAGTCATAATCGCGGTCAAAAAGCGTAGGAATTAATTAACTGTTGGAATGATCCATCGAAGAAAGTTACCGATTTCATGACTACCGAAGTTCGTCCGAGTGCTGGGCATGGCTCCGCCTTCCAGCCGGGAGCGGATGCTGCACAGCAGGCGGGAGCCACGTTGGCTGAACAGACTGACGCTGTCATTCTGGTCGGCGGGCAAGGTACGCGTTTGCGTCCCCTTACCGTGAATACGCCGAAGCCGATGCTGCCCACGGCAGGGCATCCATTCCTGGAGCATCTGCTTGGCCGCATTCGTGCAGCAGGTATGAAGCACGTGGTATTGGGCACCTCCTACCGAGCTGAAGTATTTGAAGAACACTTCGGCGACGGTTCGGATTTGGGTCTCGAAATTGAATACGTCTTTGAGGCTGAGCCGTTGGGAACCGGTGGCGGTATCCGAAACGTCCTAGACAAGCTGCGCTATGACACCGCAATGATTTTCAATGGCGATGTCCTCGGCGGTACCGACTTGCGCGCGGTGTTGGGCACCCACGCGGAGAAGGATGCGGACGTTACGATGCACCTCGTCCGTGTGCCGGATCCACGCGCGTTCGGCTGTGTTCCGACCGATGAGGATGGGCGCGTCCTGGAGTTCCTGGAGAAGACCCAGGATCCGCCGACCGATCAGATTAATGCCGGTATCTACGTGTTCCGCCGCGAGATTATCGAGTCGATTCCGGCTGGTCGCCCCATCAGCGTTGAACGTGAAATCTTCCCAGCGCTGCTTGACCGCGGTATGAACGTCTACGGTCACGTTGATTACGCCTACTGGCGTGACATGGGGACTCCGGGTGACTTCGTCCGCGGCTCCTCCGATTTGGTCCGCGGTATCGCGCCGTCACCACTCCTAGAGGGTAAGCACGGCGAAGCGCTTGTCGACGAATCTGCGTCGGTCGGTGGCGGTGCTCTTCTCTACGGTGGCTCTGTTGTCGGCCGTGGGGCGGAGATTGGTGCGGGAGCTCGGATTGATCAATCGGTGATCTTCGACGGCGCACGCATCGGTGCCGGTGCTGTGATCGAGCGCTCTGTGATTGCCGATGGCGCCGATATCGGCCCGCGAACGGTCATCAGTGATGCCATTATCGGCGAGGGTGCCGTCGTTGGTGCGCGCTGTGAATTGATTAACGGTATCCGCGTGTGGCCGGGCGTCCAGATCCCCGATCACGGAGTACGTTTTTCGACGGATGTCTAGTCTGCAGCCTTCGGCGTGTCAGACTTTTGTCGGCAATATCTGATTAGAGTTGCCGAAGTGTCGTCAAAGTTGCTGGTGAGAGGCATGTGGCGAATGTGATTGAGTTCAGGTGGCAGGTTTAGGGTTCGGGCGCCATCCTTCAACCTGAACTTAATCCCCAACGCGGGGGGAGGGGCTTCAGGGGCAATGAAAAGTATTGGGGCAAATTCTCTATTCGGCTTGACCGATGGTGGGTTACACGTGTGTAATCACAAATGTGTGTTTCGCACACTAAGCCCAATTTAAAGACCCGCAGCAACAACCATCAGGAGGCCCTCGGCATGGAAAAGTCCAGCATGTTTGATGGCGGCTCTGCTGTGGATAGTGAGACGAATGCGGGTGACATCGCTGTGAATGATAGCTCCTCTGAAAACCAGCCTCGGCCGTTGACAGAGTGGGCAGATGACCTTTCGGGGTTGTTTGAAGCCGTCGATCAGGACTGGCAGGAGCAAGCTCTGTGTGCCCAGACCGATCCAGAAGCTTTCTTCCCTGAGAAGGGTGGATCCACTCGCGAAGCAAAGCGTATTTGTCGTGCTTGTGGTGTGCGAGATGAATGCCTGGAGTTTGCTCTCGAGCATGATGAGCGCTTCGGCATTTGGGGTGGCCTCTCTGAGCGTGAGCGCCGCCGTTTGAAGCGGCAGATTGGCTAGGGCAGCCGGGTCTGTATTTTATCCTTCGCTCGACCTCGCAGTTTCCCCTTGGGTAATACCCTGGGGGATTTTTCGTTGAACGAGTTTTTCTCCGCCCTCTAGGGCTAATAGACAAAAGTATGTCCGCTCAGCATGTCGCCGGGTGGACCCTTTTACCGCTTAGCCCTCAATCCGAGTTACTGACTGCGTTTATGACAAAAATCGCCCGAAAAATGGCCTGAAAGTGTCATAAACTCACACAGTTTCACATTTGCAGCCCGTATTCACGCGTGCAGCCGGTAATTTATGGGGCCTGACCAGTTACTATCTTGAGAATCACACACTGTTTGTCTATTAACCCGGTCTCTAGGGAGCTCCTTAGAAGAAAGCTTTCTACAGGAAGTTCTCGTTGAAACTAGGGTCCACCTCAACCGGGTCAATGCCCAGATATACCGCTACCAGGCGGGTCAGTACATATTGCAGCATCTGGTCCAGTTCCACTCGGCCCGAGACACGGCGCTCAATGGGGCGGCGGAACACTACTACGCAGGGGCGGGTGGGGTTGCCTACGCGGTCAATGCCAGCGGGGATAAGCCGTCCCAGCGGTACAGGTCCGTCAGCGACAATCTCTTCCGGGAAATACATGTCCGGGCGCAACTGCATGCGAGGAATCGTGTCGATGGCGATGTCCAGGTGTGACACTTGCCGGGACCAGTGCTGATCCAATGGGGCGTAGGCGTCAATAACCGCCTGGTCAAAAGCTTCTGAACGGCTCTTCCAGCGGGGTACCTCCGGCGGCAACAGAGGACCCCGAGGTCCGCGACCGCGTCGCAGTGAGCGTCGCAAAGAGCGCGGAGTATAAGCCGATGAATTCATATTTGTTGAGCTTAATCGGTCGGATCGTCAACGTGGGTGAGGCCAGCTTCCGGCCATGTCGCAGGTTTACTGGGTAAGGCTGGGGTGCCCCGGGGGAGCGTCGGAAAGCGAAAAACGCCCGAGTGGGAGAAAAACTATCGAAACTTAAAGTTAGGGTCTAGACTTTGATGCCGTGAGTGTTTTTAGACGTTGTTGCCGGCCCGGCTGTGGCAAACCTGCCGTAGCTACGTTGACGTATGCCTACGCGGAGTCGACGGCTGTGGTGGGTCCGCTCGCCGCCGCGTCCGAACCGCATAGCTGGGATCTCTGTGAGAAGCACGCGCGTTCTATCACCGCACCGCTGGGGTGGGAGCTCGTGCGTTACGACGTGCCGACGCCCGCCCAGGACGATGATGATTTGACCGCACTGGCGGAAGCCGTCCGTGAAGCTGGCCGCAACGCGACTGGCCTGGTGCTGCGGGATGAGGTCGACAACCGTCCGCAGACCTACAAGATTGATTCCAGCCGCCACCCGTCGACGCGGAAATCCGCGCGCGGTCACCTGCATGTAGTTCGCGATCCGGAGGATTCGGACGACTAACGGGTCGGGCGCCGTGCCCCAGCTCATGCCATCTTGCCGCGGCATTTCTTTGTGAGAGCCTCTCTGTGGCTAGTATCATTTTTCACAAAACTGATACTTACCCAGAGAGGTTTTTCGTGGGCACTTACAATCGTTCCGATTTGGATGCCGTCATCAAGGCCTATGACGTGCGCGGTGTTGTCGGTGAGGGCATCGACGCGGACCTTGTCGGAGCCATCGGCGCCGCCTTCGGACACATCATGCGTTCAGAGGGCGCAACTCGTGCCGTAGTTGGCCACGATATGCGTGAGTCCTCGCCGGAGTTGGCGGCTAGTTTCGCCGACGGCGCGGCTGCACAGGGGCTCAACGTCACCCTGCTCGGCCTGACCTCTACGGACGAGCTGTATTTCGCTTCCGGAGTAAAGGAATGCCCGGGCGCGATGTTCACTGCCAGCCACAATCCGGCTGAATACAACGGCATCAAGATGTGCCGTTCGCTCGCCCGCCCGATCGGGCAGGAGACAGGGCTTGCTCAGATTAAGGATCTGCTTGTCGACGGAATCCCGGAGTACACCGGCACTCTGGGCGAAATTGATCACGAGGATGTTCTGCAGGATTACGCGGCGTTCCTCCATGGGCTGGTCGACATCCGCTCCGGCCGTCGCCTGAAGGTCGCAGTCGATGCCGGTAACGGTATGGGAGGACTGACAGTCCCAGCAGTGCTCGGAGAAGACATGGATGTTGCTGACCTCTACTTTGAGCTCGACGGCAACTTCCCGAATCACGAGGCCAACCCATTGGAGCCCGCCAACCTCGTTGACCTACAGAAGTTCACGGTGGAGCAGGGCGCAGACATCAGTATTGCCTTCGATGGCGACGCTGACCGCTGCTTCGTCGTCGATGAGAAGGGTAACCCGGTCAGCCCATCGGCCATCTGTGCGTTGGTGGCCACCCGCTACCTGGAGCAGAACCCGGGCGCGGCTATCATCCATAACCTGATCACCTCACACGTCGTGCCGGAGATGATTGTGGAAAACGGCGGAACCCCGGTTCGTACCCGTGTTGGGCACTCCTTTATTAAGGCGCAAATGGCCGAGCACAGTGCTGTTTTTGGTGGCGAGCATTCGGCACACTACTACTTCAAGGAATTCTTCAACGCTGACTCCGGCATGCTCGCCGCCATGCACGTCCTGGCTGCACTGGCAGAGCAGGACAAGCCACTGAGCGAATTCATGGCCGAGTACAACCGCTACGAGGCCTCCGGCGAGATTAATTCCCGCCTGGGCAGCGCAGAGGAGCAGCAGGCAAAGCAGAAGGAAATCGAGACTGCCTTTGCCGATCGCACCGAGTCCTCGGACTGGATGGATGGCCTGACCATTGAGCTGGCGGATTCCAAGGCGTGGTTCAACGTCCGGGCCTCCAATACGGAGCCGCTGCTGCGTCTGAACGTCGAGGCGCCGACGCGTGCTGAGGTCGATGCTCTTGTCGACGAAGTTCTCGGCATCATCCGCGGTTAATCAACCCCACACGCCCGTTTTCAGGCATGCTTGGGAGTATGACCTCGTCATTCGACTCCTCCCATAACCCGCGCCAAGAGGCCCTGTTCTACCGTATGGCCACTGCCGGCGCAGGTCTCAGAGCTGCTGCCTCCGCGACTCGCGGGGGAGCGTTTGCTCAACTTCCACTGCCGCGCAGCGCGGTCATCCTCGTGGGAAATCGTCGGGCGCAGCTCGCCGCCGAATCCGTGCGCGCGCTTGCCGACGACATCCGCTGCCCGGTCGTAATTGCGCATCAGTTGCCCAGTTATGTCGGCGCCCTCGACTTGGTCATCGTCTGTGATGACAACCCCGGCAGCCCACTGGGTGCAGCTCTGGCTGAAGCTGATAGGCGAGGAGCAGCCACAATCGTGGTGGATCCCGGTGAAGGGCCATTGCGTGCCGCCGGTAGTCCCGATACGGTTGTGGTTCCGCGCCCGGCGATGGCGGAGTCCGCGTCCTTTACCGCCTATGTCGGTGTCATCGCCAGCGTGCTCACCGAATGTGGTGCCACCGCTCTGGCTCCGGCCGGGGTAGTCGAGGAAGTCGCCGATGTGGTGGACGCCGATATTGCGGCTTGTGCTCCGCAGCGAGATGAAACAGTTAACCCCGCGCGGCAGGTAGCGCAGTGGTTGGCAGGCCGCAGAATGCTTGCAGTGTCGACGACCTCGGCGCTGGCGCCGGTAGCGGAGCTGGCATCGTTACAGATGCTCGAGGCAGGCGTGGTCTCGGCAGCGTCGTCGATAAGCGAATTGTCTCTTAGCGTGGGCGCATTGCTCGCTGCAGAACCCCAGGAAAGCCGAGATATTTTCTATGACCCGTTCATAGATGGTGGGGATGAAGGGGCGACAGTGCTACCGTTGGGGGCGATTGTTTTAGCTGCGCCGAACAATGTGGGCCACTACCGGGACCACTACGGCGAGGCTGGATGGGCTCGTGTGGAGTGCCCTGCGCTTGATGCGGAGACTCATCATCCACTGGTTGAAGTATGTGTTACTGCAGCCAGAGTTGGTGCGATTGCGGCGTTTTCTGCGTAATCGCCGGGTGTCACCGAAGGCTTTTGGGGCTTCGGTGAGATTGGCGTGCTTGCGCCAGTAGTGACTATTAGAGGAGTGATACGGGCATGGAGCTGTTGGACCCCGTGCTGCAGTCGTACCCCTGGGGGTCTCGTACACATTTGGCGAGAATCACCGGTGCGGACGCTCCCACATCGAAGCCCTGGGCGGAACTGTGGTTTGGTGCGCATGCACTGGCATCGGCCACAGTGGCCGGCACGCCGTTGGATGAGCTCATTGCGCAGGATCCGGCGGCTGCGCTCGGATGCGCAATTGACACCGACAACGGCAGGCTGCCGTTCCTGTTGAAACTGCTCGCAGCCGATGAGCCGCTGTCGCTGCAGGCACACCCCACCTTGGCAGAAGCTCAGGAGGGATTTGCACGCGAAAATGCGGAGGGCATTCCGGCCACTGCACATTTCCGCAATTACCGGGACAATAACCACAAGCCAGAACTCATTGTCGCCCTGACTACCTTCGACGCGTTGGCCGGATTCCGCCCGGTGGAGCGCACGAAGGAGCTGCTCGCAGCGCTGGCGGTACCGGAGCTCGACCACTACATGGGACTGCTCGATGCCGCCGATGACGAGAGCGCTCTGCGGGCATTGTTTACAACGTGGTTGACGTTGCCCCAGGATGTCCTCGATGAGCTGGTCGAAGCCGTGGCTGCTAAGTGCGCGGATTACAGTGGCGAGGACGAGGAGTTCTCGCGAGTAGCCGAGACTACCTGCGAACTGGCTCGAAAGTATCCGGGGGACCCGGGAGTTCTGGGGTCGATGCTGCTTAATCGCCTTCGCTTACAGCCGGGCGAAGCCATCTACCTTGGTGCGGGACAGTTGCACGCTTACCTCAATGGCATGGGCGTGGAAATCATGGCCAACTCCGACAACGTGTTGCGCGGAGGCCTGACCTCTAAGCATGTCGATGTCGTGGAGCTACTACGCGTGCTCTCTTTCCGCCCGCTGCCAGATCCGGTGCTGCAGTCGCGGCTGACCGATGATGGCTGGAATGACTATGACGCGCCGGTGCGCGAGTTCCGCCTTCGTTCGCGGGACCTGGAGCCGGGCGAACATGTTCTGCTCGACGAAAAATCCGCCACGGTTGTGTTGTCTACCGCGGGCACGGTGGCGTTGCGTCACGACGACTCCGTGGTTGAGGTTCCCAGTGGCCATGCGGCCTGGGTTCCGGCTGTTGACGCAGTCGATATTGAGTTGACTGCGCGCCAAGGCGGGGCAACCGTCTTTGTCGCGACCGTCCCGCGGGTGGGTTAGTCCTAGTCGTTATCGAAGAGATTTCCCAGGAATCCGGAGTCCTTCGGCTTTTCCGGGATTGGGGAAATCTTGCTATTGATAGCCCCATTGCCGCCAGTGGTGTCCTTCTCCTTCGAAGGGGCCTGGTTGTTCGGCGGTGTCGGCACCTTCGGGGACGTCGGCTCGTTCGAAGGAGTTTTCTGAGGAGTCTCGGACGGAGTTGTGGTTTGCGTACCCGACTGGGACTCCGCCTGCGATGAAGGCGGCTTCGGCTCAGCTGCTGCGTCACCGTCGCCTTCCGGAAGACTGTCGTTCGGCTTTTCCGAGTTATCTTCCGGTAGCAGTGGCACCGGCTTGCTGGGCGTCGGCGAAGAAACGTCGTCAGACGTGGGCTCTGTGGTCTCCGTGGTCGTCGGAGGTGTTGATGTGGTCGACGTCGGAGTTGTCGTACTAGAGCTTGTGGAAGTCGGCGGGATATACGCCTGCGGTGGCAGGTACGGATCCTCTACAATCTCGCTGCTCGATGGCGTGGTCGGACGAGGTACCAGACTGCCAGTCGTCTCAGTCAGCGAGGAATCCGAATTCGATTCAGTGCTCTGCTGCAGCTCGGCATCACTAGGAACTGGAGGCAGCGGAGCAGAGGTCTCCATTTTCGACTGAGAGCCGGCGTTTTCCGGGTTCGCCCCCTCGGCAGCATTGCTATCGGAGCAGCCAACGAGCGAAACGCTCAGGGGAAGGGCTGCGAGCAGAAGAGCTCCAAAAGCCTTCTTCACCATGGTAGGTACTCCTTTCGTGTCATGCGTGAGGTCGCCCTGTAACGAAAAAGATAACAGTTACATTACGAGGTCTGGGAACTAACTTAACATGCCCGTTATCTTCTCTCTAGGGTGAAAATTGTGTTGAGGGGATTAAATAAGTCTCTCGCACTGTAAAAGTGGCGAAAAGTCGGGTAGAACTTCGGTAAGGCCACATGCGGTTTTCCGGCTAGCGGCGCGTGCAGACGACAGCTATTAGGTCGGCGGCCAGATTACCGTGGGCTCGTCGAAAAGCGCTCTTCGGAAAGCGCTCGTCGAAGACGAAAACTGGCAATTGGTTCGAAGCGCGAAAGGAGCGTGGCCACCTATCATGTCCATCTGGGAGACTGAGGTTTTTGGAAGCGATTCGGTCATTGAACTCTTCGATGAGGTTCAGGATCTCGACTCACAGGATCGCGTTGGTGCATTGATTGATGCTGGCCGCATTGGGGTGGATTCCGAAAGTAGCGATGAGAAGGCCTGCGCACTCGCGGCGGCTGTGATTATTGCAATTTGGAATGGTGCGCCATTTAGCGGCGGTGACATTGTGGAGGACTACAGCTTCATCCGGGAGGGAATCTCGGAGGCACACGGCAGCGAGGAGGATGCGTTGGCTATCGCCTCCGAGGTGTTCGATAGTCTTCTGGGGGAACTCAGTGAGTCTGACCAGGCGGCGCTGGAAAACTGTGTCGAAGCGGTAGAGTAATTCTCGCGTCCCCAGTAGTGATTCTTTAAGAAGAATCTCACGTCAAAGAATCTAGAGAAAGCGTTACATGTCCTCGAAGAACATTGATTTCAAGGTTGCAGACCTCTCCCTGGCTGAGGCCGGTCGTCACCAGATTCGTCTGGCCGAGCACGAGATGCCAGGCCTGATGGCCCTGCGCGAAGAGTATGCAGAGCAGCAGCCACTGGCCGGTGCCCGTATTTCCGGCTCCATTCACATGACGGTTCAAACCGCGGTGCTCATCGAGACCTTGACGGCGCTGGGCGCAGAGGTTCGCTGGGCTTCCTGCAACATCTTCTCCACCCAGGATGAGGCCGCTGCGGCTGTCGTCGTTGGGCGAGACGGCACTCCGGAGGACCCGCAGGGTGTTCCGGTTTTCGCTTGGAAGGGCGAGACGCTGGAGGAGTACTGGTGGTGCCTCGACCGCATCTTCGACTGGGGCGATGAAGATGCCAACATGATTCTGGACGACGGCGGCGACGCCACCATGGCTGTTATTAAGGGCATGGAATTCGAGGATGCTGGCCTGGTGCCGCCAGCAGAAGAGTCGGATTCGGATGAGTTTATTGCCTTCAAGGACATGCTTCGCGCCAGCCTGGAGAAGGATGCCGGCCGTTGGCACCGAATTGCAGAGTCGGTGAAGGGTGTCACAGAGGAGACCACCACTGGTGTCCACCGCCTCTACCACTTCGCAGAGCAGGGAGTGCTGCCATTCCCGGCCATGAACGTCAACGATGCGGTCACCAAGTCCAAGTTCGATAACAAGTACGGCACCCGTCACAGCCTTCTGGACGGCATCAACCGCGGTACCGACATGCTGGTTGGGGGCAAGAACGTACTGGTCTGTGGCTACGGTGACGTGGGTAAGGGGTGCGCAGAGGCACTGGTTGGCCAGGGCGCTCGCGTTCAGGTCACCGAGGCCGACCCGATTAACGCATTGCAGGCATTGATGGATGGTTTCGACGTCGTCGCTACTGAGAGCGTCATCGCAGATGTCGACATTGTCATCACCGCCACAGGCAACAAGGACGTCATTACTTTCGAGCACATGCAGCAGATGAAGAACCACGCGCTGCTGGGCAACATCGGCCACTTCGACAACGAGATCGACATGCATAGCCTGCACCACCGCGATGATGTCCGTCGTGTGGAGATCAAGCCGCAGGTCACCGAGTACATCTTCCTGCATGCAGACGGCGAGGAGCGCTCTCTGATTGTGCTTTCCGAGGGGCGCCTGCTCAACCTGGGTAATGCCACCGGACACCCGTCCTTCGTAATGTCGACCTCGTTTGCCGACCAGACAATCGCGCAGATTGAGCTCTACTGCAACGGTGATAAGTACGACAACACTGTCCACCGTCTACCGAAGATTCTGGATGAGAAGGTCGCTCGGATTCACGTCGAGGCACTCGGCGGCGAGCTCACCCGACTGTCCAAGGAACAGGCCGAATACATCGGCGTTGATGTCGAGGGCCCGTATAAGCCAGAGCACTACCGCTACTAGTTCTAGGCAAGGCTAGGCCGCAGCCATGTGCGCGAGGAGAAAAATTTGATTATTGCAGTCGAAGGAATCGACGGTGCTGGCAAGAACACGCTTGTCACAGCTGTTACCAATCAACTCCGAAGTCAAGGGCACTCCGTTTCTTCGATGACCTTTCCGGCGTACCGGCAGACAATCTTCGCTGATTTCGCCGATCAAGCCTTGCACGGTCAGCTCGGCGACACCGCGGACTCCGCTTGGGCAATGGCACTCCTGTTCGCTCTGGACCGCAAAGAACGTCGTGAAGCGATTGTTGATGCAGCGCGCGAGAACGATGTTCTGATTATCGATCGCTACGTCGCGTCCAACGCGGCCTACTCCCTGGCGCGCACACAGGATCCGGTGATCGTCGAGTGGATTGAGAAGACCGAATTCGGGGATTTCCAGCTTCCGCTTCCCGACGTTCAGGTCTGTCTGGCCACGTCGGTGGGAGTGGCAGCCGACCGTGCACGCAAGCGGGAAGCCTCGGATGTGCAGCGAACGAGAGATGCCTACGAAAAGGACTCGAGTTTGCAGGAGCGCACACTAGCGGCGTACCAAAAGTTCGCGGAGGGCTCGTGGCAGTCACCATGGCTGATGCTTACGGGGGACGATGGGGCAGACCGCCTTGTGGAATGGATCAGTGCACGCCTGCGCTAGCCACCTCAACGGGAAACTACAGAACTAGATAGCTTTACGTTTAGAATATGACGCATGAGCTCAAAAATCCTGGTTGTTGATGATGATCCGGCCATCGCCGAAATGCTCACGATGGTGATGGAGCGCGAGGGCTTCGACACAGTAGTAGTCGACGATGGCCTCGAAGCTGTCAAGGCAGCAGAGCGGGAGAACCCAGATTTGATTCTGCTGGATCTCATGTTGCCGGGCATGAGTGGTGTCGATGTCTGTCGCACTGTGCGAGAGACATCGGCGGTGCCGATCATCATGTTGACTGCGAAGACCGACACGGTCGATGTGGTCCTCGGCCTGGAATCCGGTGCGGATGACTATGTCACGAAGCCCTTTAAGCCGAAGGAGCTCGTGGCGCGCGTGCGCGCTCGGCTGCGTCGTCAAGAAGACAGCCCGAGTGAGACTCTCGAGGTCGGCGACTTGACCATCGACGTGCCCGGTCACGCCGTGTTCCGTGATGGCAAGGAGATTTCTCTGACCCCGTTGGAGTTTGACCTATTGCACACTCTTGCATCCCGTCCGAAGCAGGTCTTTTCCCGTGATGAGTTGTTGGAAAAGGTCTGGGGATATCAGCACACCTCGGATACTCGTCTGGTCAACGTTCACGTTCAGCGTCTGCGCTCGAAGATTGAACTGGATCCGGAAAACCCCCAGATTGTGCTGACCGTCCGCGGTGTCGGGTACAAGACGGGTGACTAAACAAGGCCAGTCAGCTTTAGTGGGAGCCGATTCTTGCGTCGATTAATAACGAAGCTTCGAGACTTCACCAATAGGGGAGTGACCTGGGCGGTTACGCTCTGGCGCACGTCTATCCAAGCGCGCATTCTGACCTCTGTGGTGGTACTGAGCGCGATGGTGATTGCGGTACTCGGTTTCGCGCTGGCGACTATTGTTACCCAGCGGCTTATCGACGCAAAGGTTACCGCTGCCGACGAGGAAATTGACCGTGCTCGCGCAGTGGTGGAGCGGGCGATTGAGAACTCTTCGTCCAACGAGCTGCAAGCTCTGCTCAACGTGGGACGCGATGCTCTTGTGAACCGTGCAGCCGGTTCCGGTGCTGCACCACTGACAAGTTATGAACCACTGCTCGTGGCGCCGGTGCCGCGAGGCACGGTGTTGGCTTCATCGCCGATTAAGGCTGATGTCCCAGAACGATTGCATGAAGTAGTCCGACAAGGGCAAATTGCGTATCAGGTACGCCAAGTCACTGATAACCGCGGCGATACGTACTCGGCGTTAATTATCGGTAGTCCCACTTCTACTTCGGTTGATGGGCTCGAGCTCTATCTGGTCACCTCTATGGCCGCAGAGGAATCGACTATTAAGTTGGTTCGTGGTCTGCTCGCCGGTGCGACAGTAATCATCATGGCGCTTCTCGGCGGTATTACTTGGTTCTTCTCCAATCAGGTGACGACACCAGTGCGTTCCGCCGCCCAGATTGCCCAGCGCTTTGCCGACGGTCACTTGCGCGAACGCATGGTCGTGCAGGGTGAAGATGATATGGCGCGACTGGCCATGAGCTTTAACAAGATGGCCGAATCGCTGTCGACGCAGATTAGACAGCTGGAGGAATACGGCAGTCTGCAGCGACAGTTCACCTCCGATGTTTCGCATGAGTTGAGGACACCTCTGACCACGGTGCGTATGGCCGCCGATCTTATTGCTGACGGCGCTGAGGATCTCGATCCAGCGACTCGTCGCGCAGCTGAGCTGATGAATGAGGAGCTTGAGCGTTTTGAGATGCTTCTCAATGACCTGCTTGAGATCTCACGCCACGATGCCGGCGTTGCCGACCTGTCCGCAGAAAAGGTCGATGTTCGTCGCTGCGTGGATGCTGCCTATCAGCAGGTAACGGTCGTGGCTAAGGAGACAGGTACGCCCATCCGCTTCCACCTGCCCGATGAGCCGGTAATGGCAACAGTCGACTCGCGTCGTATCGAGCGCGTGCTACGCAATCTTATGGCCAACGCTGTTGATCACAGTGAGGGCAATCCGGTGGATGTCACAGTGCGGGCGAGCGATTCCGCGGTTTCGTTTACGGTAGTTGACCACGGTGTGGGGCTAAAGCCGGAGCAGCAGGAACTGGTGTTTAACCGTTTCTGGCGTGCTGACCCCTCGCGTGTCCGACGCACCGGCGGTACCGGACTTGGCCTGGCAATCGCGCGCGAGGACGCACAATTGCACGGTGGGGAACTGGAGGCATTTGGCGTACCGACGGTCGGTAGCTGTTTCCGTCTGACTGTGCCGCTGGAGCCCGATGCGAGCTTCGGCGAGCATCCGCTCGGACTGGAAGTTCCACCGCTGCCTGATCAGATTCCGCACCAGCAGGAAATGGGTGCACGGGAGTTGGAATCGGAATCGAATGCACCGCAAGCCAAGAGCCAGGATCAGGCTAAAGGGCAGAGGACTAGCGATAGCGAATCCCGACAGACACGAGAGGAGGATTGTTAAATGACGGCGCAGCAACAGTCAAAGGCTCGTCGCGTCCTGCGTAAGACAGTGGCGCTTAGCTCAGTGATCATTTTGGGCACGGCCGCAGGATGTACCACCATTCCGCGGAACACCAGCCCCCAGGTGCTGCGTCCGTTTGAGCCGCCCCAGGTTCGTATTGAAGTTCCGCAGCCACGTCCGAATGTCAATGCAGACATTGTCCTGCGCGACTTTTTCGCCGCGGCCGCGCATCCGGTTGATGATTTTCAAGCTATGCGTGCCTTCATGACCCCGGAACTTGCGGCCAGTTGGAAACCGCAAGATAGCGCCCGCATTCTCGACGGTGTCAACCTCATCGCTCAGCGGGATGAAGGAGGATCGCGGCAGTCCTTCGTTGCCCGAGGTCGCAGCGTTGGTCAATTCGGTACTGATGGTGCGTATGAGCCCCAGTCCGGTGACTATGAGGAAACCGTGGAGATGAAGCTCGGTTCGGATGGACAGTGGCGCATTTCCTCGCTGCCCGACGGTGTTGTCATGGAGCGTCAGGCATTTCTGGAAAACAATGTGCCTCGCAATGTCTATTTCCTCGACCCGGCCGGTAATCATTTGGTCACAGATCGTCGTTGGCTCTATCGTGGCGTCACCGATGGCGCGACCAATCTGTTGACAAAGCTGAAGAACGGACCATCAGCACCGCTGCGACCGGGCGTCACTACCGTGCTCAAGCCCAATGCCTCGATTGCGGTGGAAGCAGGACCTGTGTCCAACGCGGACGGTCGCAGGGTCGAAATCACCGGGTTGGGTGATGTTTCCGAGGAACTGCGTGTCATGCTCGCGGCGCAGATTATCTGGACTCTCGACTCGGCAGATTTCCGTGGTCCGTGGATCCTCATGGCCGACGGCGAACCACTGGTTGCCAGCCACGACGAGCCGTGGACGAAGGACACTGACGCAATCCAGCTCTACGACCCGAATCATCTACCGGCTGATAACGCACCGTTGCGGACGGTCGACCGCAGCGGTATCTACGAGATTGCTGACGGCCACGCTACACCTGTGGGGCGCGGCTGGACCGCCAGCGGCAGCACTGCGGTGTTTTCCGCGGCAGTGGGCGTCAACCCCAATGGCAGCGAGCTTATTGCCGCTGTGTTCCGCTCGGCCGTGGATGGTCGTGCCGGTTCGTATGACCTCGGTGAGTCCACATTGATGCTCGGCGGAATTCAAGATCAGTCGGTTCCTGTGCTGACTGGCGAGAGCCTCACCCGTCCGACATGGTCTCCAGATGCCGAGGCGGTCTGGACGGTGAAGGACGGTACAACCGTCGTACGCCTGGTTCGGCAGTCGACGTCATCCCGGATTCAACAGGAGGAGGTTGATACCTCTGAGCTCAGCCACCTCCTTGACGGAGGCGAAGGAACGGGGCGCCCGAGCGCCGGCATTTCTGAGTTCCGCGTCGATTCTTCAGGCACGCAGGTAGCGATGATTATCGCTGGTGAAGTCTATATCGCCACAATCGAAAGGCATGACGATAAACCGTGGAAGTTGACGCACCCGCGCGCTCTGCCGCTCCCTGAAAACGTTTCCCCGGTGTCGCTGACGTGGTCGCCGAATCAAACGGTCACGGTGGGTGGTTACAGCGGAGACACCCCGATGTGGAGTGCCTTCCCGGACGGTGCGACCAGCTCCGTTCTGCCGAAGCTCAACCTGACACCGCCAATTCCTGTGGTTACCGCGACCTCGTCGAAGCGTTACGCATTGGATGCCACCGGTGTCATGGAGCTGATTTCCAGCGAGGGACAGCAGCAGTTCTGGCGCCAGGTTCCGGGTGCGCGTGGTCGAATGGCTCCGGTGTCTGTGGAATAAGCGCAAATCGGGGAGGGGATCAATGGCGCAGGGGAGGACATCGCAGGAATTACTGCGCGCGCTTTACGACGTCACTCGCGATGCAATCGGCCTCGTGATACCGGAAACCTGTCCTGTGTGTGGCCGCTCCGGAACGCTGTGTCGCGATTGCAAGGACGACCTTCAGCAACCTCCAGTGCGGTTTTCACCGCGGGCTGCGTTACGCGCAGTAGCGTGGGCCTGCGGTCCGTACTCCGGTGCGAGGAGACATCTCATTTTGTCGGCCAAAGAACGGGGCAGTGGTGAAGCTAGACGAATCATGGGGGCCGTGTTCGCCGCTGCGGTGCGAAGGCTGGCTTCTGACGGCCATATAATGCCCCCAGAAATTACCCCCGTCATTTTGATTCCCGCGCCGACAAGATCGTCATCCCGTCGACAACGGGGTGGGGATCCGGTAACAATTGCCTGCGACTTTGCCTGCAGTCAGCTCCCCTCCAGCTCGGTATTGCCCCTGGTACGCATTGGTGGGCGCACGCGGGATTCCGCGGAGCTTGGGGCTTCTCAACGCAGACGAAACCTTTCTGGCCACATTGTGCCGCTGACGCAATTCAAGCGCGGAATTAGTGACAAGCTGCGACAACGCTGTGCACAGGCGACAGTAATTCTGGTTGATGATGTGGCCACCACTGGTGCCACTGCAGCGGAAACCGAGTTGGTGGCAGCGTCATTGGGGATTCGCATCGACATGGTGTTGGTGCTCGCCCGGGCGTAGACGCGGGGGTGTCGTCGGCAAGCGAAAAATAAACGAGGGGAACGTGGCACTGGTTACCCCCGGAACTGTATCCTGGGGGTGCAGAAAGACTCGTCACCGTAGACGCCGTGAGTAATCCCGCTCACGGAAGGGCGGTGGCCATACCGGGAGGTAGGTAGCAAGTGTCCACACCTGCTGACAACAACGAGGTACTCAGCCCGAACGCTCAGGTGACCATCACCGGGCGCAATGTTGAGGTTCCAGAGCACTTCGCAGATCGTGTTAAGGCGAAGCTGGCGAAGATTGAGCGCCTCGACCCGACTTTGACCTTCTTCCACGTGGAGCTCCAGCACGAGCCGAATCCGCGCCGTGCAGACCGCTCTGACCGTATTCAGATCACCGCTACTGGCAAGGGTCACCTGGCTCGTGCGGAAGCCAAGGAAGATAGCTTCTACGCTGCACTGGAGTCTGCTCTGGGCAAGATGGAGCGCTCCCTGCGTAAGGTGAAGGCTCGCCGCAAGATTAGCCGTTCTGGCCACCGTGCACCGATGTCCGTCGGCGAGGCAACTGCTTCGCTGGTTGCAGAGGCTGAGGCAGCGGCTCCGGAAAAGGCTGATCCGTACGAGGATCTGGTTGAGGACGTGACCCCGGGTCAGGTTGTGCGTACCAAGCAGCACTCCGCAACTCCGATGACGGTGGAAGATGCTTTGTCTGAGATGGAGCTCGTCGGTCACGACTTCTACCTCTTCGTTAACGAGGCAACCTCTCGTCCGTCCGTGGTCTACCGTCGTCACGCATACGACTACGGTCTGATTGAGCTGGCAGACGAAGACGAGAAGTAAGTCTTCACCAAAAAGAGCACGCAATACCGCGCAGAGCTGTGTATTGGTAAGTAATTGCTCACATGAGCCCGTCTTCTCTTAGAAGGGAAGGCGGGTTCGTCGTATAATCAACCGTTGCACATTAAAGTTCGACGTGAATCGGCCGGAAAGGTCCCAATTTAGTGTTTTCGCTCAGCAAGTTGCTCCGCATTGGTGAAGGCCGCGCTGTCAAGAGGCTTGGCAATATTGCAGATCAGGTCATCGCCAAGGAAGACGAGTACGCAGCTCTTTCAGACGATGAACTCCGTGCCAAGACCGAGGAGTTTAAGAAGCAGCTGGCTGACGGTGCCGATGTAGACGATTTGCTGCTGGATGCTTTCGCCACGGCGCGCGAGGCATCCTGGCGCGTGCTGGGGCAGAAGCACTACCGCGTCCAGGTTATGGGCGGTGCGGCACTGCACTTCGGCAACGTTGCCGAGATGGGTACTGGTGAAGGTAAGACCCTGACCTGTGTGCTGCCCGCATACCTCAATGCGTTGGCAGGCAAGGGTGTTCATGTCGTTACGGTTAATGACTACCTGGCGAAGCGTGACGCGGAGTGGATGGGTCGAGTCCACCGCTTCCTGGGGCTTGAGACTTCCGTGATTCTCTCTGAGCTCAGTCCGGACCAGCGCCGCAAGGCCTATGCTGCCGACATCACCTACGGTACGAACAACGAGTTCGGCTTTGACTACCTGCGCGATAACATGGCGCATTCGCTCGACGATTTGGTGCAGCGTGGGCACCACTTCGCCATCGTCGATGAGGTTGACTCGATTCTGATTGACGAGGCCCGTACCCCGTTAATTATTTCCGGTCCGGCAGATGGCGATCCGCACTGGTACCTGGCGTTTTCCAAGATCGTGCCGCGTATGAAGCGCGATATTCACTACGAAGTCGATGAGCGTAAGCGCACCATCGGTATTCGTGAAGAGGGTGTTGAATTCGTTGAGGATCAGCTGGGTATTGCCAACCTGTATGCTCCGGAAAACTCTTCGCTGGTCAGTTACCTGAACAATGCCCTGAAGGCCAAGGAGCTGTTCACCCGCGACAAGGATTACATTATCCGTAATGGTGAGATTCTCATCGTTGATGAGTTCACCGGTCGCGTGCTGGCAGGCCGTCGCTATAACGAGGGCATGCACCAGGCAATTGAGGCCAAGGAAGGGGTGGAGATTAAAAACGAGAACCAGACGCTGGCAACCGTTACGCTCCAGAACTACTTCCGCCTCTACGACAAGCTGTCCGGTATGACCGGTACGGCTGAGACCGAAGCGGCTGAGCTACACCAGATTTACAAGCTGAACGTCATGGCGATCCCGCCGAATCGCCCGAAGCAGCGTGAGGATTTGCCCGACCTGATTTACAAGACGCAGGAGGCAAAGTTCGCCGCTGTTGTCGAGGACATCCGCGAATGCCATGAAAAGGGCCAGCCAGTTCTTGTCGGTACGACGTCAGTTGAGAAATCCGAGTACCTTTCCAAGCTCCTGCAGCGCGAAGGTGTTCCTCACTCTGTGCTGAACGCTAAGCACCACGAGAAGGAAGCTGAGATTGTCGCAGTGGCGGGTCGTCTCGGAGGCGTTACCGTGGCAACTAACATGGCCGGTCGTGGTACTGACATTGTGCTGGGCGGTAACCCGGACATCATCGCCGACCTGAATCTGCGCTCTCGTGGTTTGGACCCGGTGGAAACTCCGGAAGAGTACGAAGAGGCGTGGGACGCTGAGATTGAGCGTGTTCGTCAGCAGTCGAAGGAAGAAGCTGACAAGGTACGTGAGGCCGGTGGCCTCTACGTCCTGGGCACTGAGCGCCATGAGTCGCGCCGCATTGACAACCAGTTGCGTGGTCGTACCGGTCGTCAGGGTGACCCGGGTGTTACCCGCTTCTACCTGTCCATGCGCGATGATCTCATGGTTCGCTTCAACGGTCAGCGCATGGAAGCGCTGATGAACACTCTGAATGTTCCGGATGACGTTCCTATCGACTCCAAGGTTGTCTCCAACTCCATTAAGAGCGTCCAGGCTCAGGTGGAAAGCCAGAACTTCGAAATCCGTAAGAATGTTCTGAAGTATGACGAGGTTATGAACCAGCAGCGTAAGGTCATCTACGCTGAGCGCCGTCGCATCCTCGAAGGTGAGGATTTGAAGACTCAGGTCCGTGACATGCAGGATGACGTAGTCGATGCGTATGTCAACGGTGCCACCGCTGACGGTTACGTGGAGGATTGGGACCTCGACGAGCTGTGGAATGCCCTTGAGCAGCTCTATAGCCCGACGTTTACCGCGCAAGAGCTCATTGATGGCTCTGACTTCGGTACTCCGGGTGACCTCTCGGCCGATGAGCTGTCCAAGGCTCTGCACGCGGACATCTCGGCCAGCTACGACCAGCTTGAGGATGCGGTCTCCGCAATTGGCGGCGACGACCAGATGCGCAATATCGAGCGCTTCACCATCCTGAACGTCATGGACCAGAAGTGGCGCGAGCACCTCTACGAGATGGACTACCTCAAGGAGGGCATTGGCTTGCGCGCCATGGCCCAGGCTGACCCGCTGGTGGAGTACCAGCGTGAGGGCTACGACATGTTCACCGCGATGATGGACGGCATCAAGGAAGAATCGGTTCGTCAGCTGTTCCTAATCCGTAAGCAGGTTATGCCCGCAGTGGAAAACACTGAGGGACAGGAAAACCAGGCTCCAGCTCTGCCGACGGAAGCTGCTGAGCAAAATCAGCAGATGACCTACTCCGGTCCCAGCGAGGACGGCAGTGCAGAGCAGCAGCGCGTGGATCAAGAGTCTGAGGGCAACCGAGCACAGCGTCGGAAGGCGGCTCGCAAGCGCCGTCGCTAAGCACTAAAGCACACGAAACGCGGTCATGGTCCATGGCCGCGTTTTTGCTGTTCCGCGGCGGAACGTGCCAGTGAACGCGCGAACCTTCGGACCGACACGGCAACTACCCAGGAACTCGACCTTTTTGCCGTCCGCGGAAGCGCTGGCGTGGAAGGATTGCAACGCGACACCCTTGAGGCTGGTGTTCTTCGACAGGGTGAGTATCGCAGCGTGAATAATCGGGTCGATATTGATGCGACGCAAATCGTTGACTCGCCTGCGACCCGCGATGATGTCGAAGACGCGGCGAGTAATCGTGCCAAGCTCCTGTCTCAGATTCTGCTCACAGTGCTGGACAACGTGCGGTGTTTGCGGCGTCTTTTTCGCAGCAGGCGTGGCCACGGCGGGCGGTAATGCCGTCATGACAGCGGTCCCGGTGGCAGCGGAGCATCCGCTATAGGTCGGTGCCACTTTTGCGGTTTGAGAGGCGGCGGCATTAGCTGACTGGCCAAGTTGAATTGTGTGGAGAAGCGAAAAGCCCGTTGCCGGTTCAATGGATTCCCTGCCACTGGAGCGGTGCTCAGCGGCGTGCGACAGCGCGTAAGGCATCGGTGTCTGAGATTTTGGTACGTGAGACGTTGGTGCCATGGATTAATCCCCCTAAAAACGCTCCATTGGCAAGTTCCCCCTTGCTGAAGACCATTGTCCTACAAGTGCTTTAAGTGTGCAGCTTGTGAAGGGGAATTCACGGCCGGCGTGGGGGTGGGGAGAAGATACAGCCGCGAAGTGGGCTGAGTGTCTCGCTGTTAATAGCCCTATAGGTTTCCGTCAAAGCCGTTCTGGTCGTCTATAAATTGGCGTAACGAACATCCAATTAACACGCTGAACTGGAAAAAAGGCAAACGTGCAGGTCATGCGATAAACTACAGGCCATGCGCGGAATGATTATCGATTACTGTGGTGTCCTCGACGGTACGGATGAAGACCAGGCACGTTGGCGTAATTTGCTGGTAGAGGCGCGTGCAAATGGTGTTGGCCTGGCAGTCCTGTCGAATGACCCAGGTGGCCCATCGGCGGATCCGATTCGCAAGCTCGAAGATGAGGGCCTGGTAGACGCAGTTGTGCTCTCTGGTGAAATTGGCCATGAGAAGCCTTCGGCAGAGGCTTTTAATGCAGCTGCTGCGGCTATTGAACTGCCGGCCCGGGACTGTGTGTTGGTGGATGATTCGATTGAGAACATCCATGCTGCCGTCTCTAACGGCATGGTGGGAGTCTTCTATCAGCAGTTCGACCGCGCAGTGGTCGAGATTGCCGGTCTACTGGGTCTCGAGGGCGAGTTCTAATGCGTGTCTATATCCCAGCGACTTTCTCTATGCTTGAGGCGCTGAAGGAGGATGAGCTCTTCCACGCCCGCGGTGGTTGGGGCTTTGCTGTCACTGAGGCGCTGCGCGATTTCTTTACTGAGGGCGATGATGAGGAACTGGCAGATGTGGCCTTTGATGAGGCTGCGCGTGCGTCGCTTCGTCTGCTCGATGCTGCAGAAGAGAAGTTCCCGCACCGCCGAGTAGTCATTTCCGTCGATGTGGAGGCGGAACCGCAGTCGGATATGGGCGATGCTGTGGTTAAGGTCGGCGGCCCAATTTCGCTTGCCGACGTTGCAGCGCTCCACATTGATGTGGAAGAGGCGGAAAGCAAGGTTGAGGCTGCGATTGAAGCCGTCGATAAGGCAGATCTCGGTGACGAGGATGCGGAGCTCACTGTCGGCGATGCGCTGGAGATCCCGCTGGCGTGGTACGACGTAGCTGAGCTCGGCATGGTGGTCGACTTCCTGTAGTAGCGCGTGCTTGGCGTTGATGAAGGGGACTGGGTTTAGGAACCCAGCCCCTTTTTTGTATGGCACAAGTGTTTTCGGCGGGGGTATAAAAGGCGGGATTGTTTTGTGTAGATAAGCTCCATGTCAAAGGGGGTGTTTCGCACGAGGGTGGGGGTAATGACAATTTCGCTATTTGTGTCAAAATCATTTGTTTCTCTTGACCAATAACTTACCGCTCCGTAGTCTACGCCTAAGTAACCTACGGACACGTAATAATGAATCGGGTGGGGCATGCCTACTGATGAACAGCGTTATTGCGTGTTCGTCCGTGACAGTCAGGAGGGCCAAAAATGGGGCTTAAGACCAAGGTTTCCCGGGTATTCAAGCATTTATCCACGCCACTTTTGCCCGATGACTACACGCATTTGCTAAATCCGCTGTGGTCAAGTCGCGAGCTGCGCGGTCAGATTGAGGCCATCAATCCCACATCTCCTACTTCAGCAGAGTTGATAATCCGTCCGGGTTGGGGGATGCCAACAGACTTCAAGCCAGGCCAGTTCATCGGACTTGGCGTAGAGGTCAAGGGGAAATACCTGTGGCGTTCCTACTCGCTGACAAATGCGCCGCGGCCTCATGACGGGCTGCTGACTATCAACATCCGTGCGCTCAACGACGGCTACGTGTCCCAACACCTCGTCGCCAATGTCAAGCCGGGTACTGTCGTCCGCCTGGCTGCCCCGGCTGGGGATTTCCATCTTCCGGAGCCGCTCCCAGCCCGCATTGCGTTTGTTACCGCAGGCTCCGGCGTCACTCCGGTGATTTCGATGCTGCGTGATCTTTCAGCTCGCAATGCCTCGGTGGAAGTCGAGCACATTCACTCCTACCGCGGCGAGACAGAAGCTGTGTTTGTCACCGAACTTCGCGAGCTGGAACAGCACAGCGCCACTAGCGCGTTGAAGTATCGCCTGCATGCCTGGAATACCGAGACGCAGCCGCGGATTGACGCTGCGGCGGTTACCGACATCATTGCTGACTTTGGAGCGCTGGCATCGTCGGCAAGCGCCTATGCCTGTGGTCCGGTTGAACTGCTGAAAAACCTTGAGCCGGAGTTTCCCGGGCTGCGGACGGAACGTTTCACCGTTGACCGCTCGGCGGCGGGGGAGGTCGGCGGCACGGTGAGTTTCGGCAGCCGAGGCGATATCGACGTAGACGGTGCAACCACCATCCTGGAGGCGGCCGAGAGCGTCGGGGTCGACCTGCCGTACGGCTGTCGGATGGGAATTTGTGCGACGTGCGTGCAGCAACTCTCCGACGGCGCAGCACGGGACATCCGCACCGGTGCGACGTTTGTGGCGGGCGAGCGGGTCCGAACGTGCGTCTGTGCGCCGGCGGGGCACGCGCGTATCGAACTGTAAGTTCGCCCCACATCTATCTCAACCTGCATTAACCAGGAGAAACTACCTAAAGGAGTTGGGACCCTTCCCATGGCAATTTCCGATATCGCATCGTATGCGCACTTGAGCGAAGAAGACGTCGCAGAGATTGGGCGTCGGTTTGCGGAAATCGAAAAGCAACACCGCGATTCGCTGGGGCAGAAGGATGCTCGCTACATCCGCACGCTCATCCGCATTCAGCGCACCCTTGAGGTGACTGGTCGAGGTCTGCTGATGGTGCCGACCGCAGGCATGGCCCTAAACAAACTAGGGATGCTGCCGAAGTCGTGGAAGAACACCGCGCACTGGGGTTTCAAATGGGCGGGTGCCTCAGCGCTGGGGCTGGCAAAGATTTTGGAAAACCTCGAAATCGGCCACAACACTATGCACGGTCAGTGGGACTGGATGAATGACCCCGAGATTCACTCGGCCACCTGGGAGTGGGACAATTCCTGCCCATCCAGCGGGTGGAAGCACTCCCACAACTTTGTCCACCACAAGTACACGAACGTGCTCGGTATGGACAACGATGTGGGATACGGCATTCTCCGGGTGACTCGTGACCGCCGTTGGAAGCCATCGACGCTGCTGCAGCCGGTGACAAACGTGGTGTTGGCCAGCCTTTTCCAATGGGCAGTGGCCTTCTATGACGTCGAGCTCGGGCGCGTGTTCGCAAACAAGAAATCCTGGGATGAAGCTCGTCCACAGCTCATGGAGGTGCTCAACAAGTCGGGGCGCCAGGTGCTCAAGGACTACGTTCTCTTCCCCGCGATGGCGGGTTCGCGTTACCGCGAAGTGGCGTTTGCGAACATGATGGCCAACCTAGCCCGTAATCTGTGGGCCTACGCTGTCATCTTCTGCGGACACTTCCCGGATGATGCCGAGACTTTCACCAAGGAGCAGTACAACACCGAGGACAAGAGCGAGTGGTATTTGCGCCAAATGCTGGGCTCGGCGAACTTCCACGGTGGGCTGGCGCTGTCGGTGCTCTCGGGAAATCTGAATTACCAGATTGAGCACCACCTCTTCCCGGACATGCCATCCAACAGGCTTGCGCAGATTTCGAAGCAGGTTAAGCAGATCTGCCGGGAATACGACCTGCCATACAACACGGGGTCGTTCCCGAAGCAGTTCTTCCAGGTCCAGCGCACGCTGCTGAAGTTGTCGCTGCCGGATCGCTTCTTAGTCGCTGACCCGGACAACGCCCCAGAGGTACGTTCGGAGGCGGCGTTCAAGAAGTATCCGCAGGTTGAAGCGGAGCTCCAGTCCAGTTCCCCGCAACGCAAGGGCTTAGCGACGGGCCTGCGAATGCTCCGCCGTCTTCGCCCAGGTGCCCGGGAAATTGTCCGGGCCTACACAGGTCGCTCGACGCACACTGTTGCGCGCGGTTAGCCCTCGGCCCGCTTGCGGACCGCAGCCGCGACTGCTGGTTCGCGGTTCCATGGCATTGATTGCTTGTGGGGGAGCCGCAGCCAAGCGCGAATCATGGTCACGGTCAGCGTCGCAGTTGCACCAGCGAGGAAGAGCGCTAAGTAAGCCGAGGAATTCTGGCCGGTGAACTCCACGGTCACAATCAGTGCGAAAAGTGGAGCTGCCATGGATGCCGACAGGAAGGCCGCGGCGCCGAGAATGGCAAAGTCGCTCAGCGGAACTGAGGGCATCAATGGCTGTACGAAGCAGCCGACGATGAAACCGCTGAGCGCGCCAAGGGCAAAGCCGGGAGTCAAGAGACCACCGACGGCACCCGAACGGAAAGTAACGAGAACCGCGACAGCTTTCGCAATCAGCAGCATGACCGCAAAACCCAGCAGCGGGCGGTCCATGAGAACTGTGGTCGCAGCGATACGGCCATTGCCCAACACTTCTGGAACCCACAGTGAAATCACACCAACCAGTGTGAATGCGAGGGGGATGGCCCAGGCAGAATGCCAGCCAGTCGGTGCTTTGTCCGACATCCGCGAGCTGAGAATGCGAAATGCGTAGCCAATGGCACCGCAGATAACACCGATGAGCAGTGCTGCCCCGAGGTTGCCCCAGCCGTCCGAGAGATTAATTGGGCTGTAGAGCGGGCTACTGCCGACCACAATGCCCGACGTCACCGTGGCAATGGCTGAACACGCCAGCACCACCATCACCGCGGTAATACTCAGCGAGCCCAGCAGAATCTCCAACGAGAAAACCGCTCCAGCCAACGGGATGTGATAAATCGCCCCCAGGCCGGCACCGGCCGCTGCTGCGACCAGAATACGGCGGTGTAGCGGATCGATGCGCAGTCGATGCGACATCTGTGAAGCCACCATCGCACCGAGCTCACGCGGAGCATTCTCGCGTCCCATGGATGCACCTGCAGCGACGGTCGCCATCTGCAAAAACACATTGACAAGAGTTGACCACACCGGCATGAGTCGACCGTTCATGCCTGCCTCAACGCTCTCAATGGGCGTGGCCTTTGTGCGCAGCGCTGCCCACACCGGTCCTGCAATCAGTCCCGCCAACACAATTCCGACAAAGCGCTGGAGGCCAGTGGTGCCATCGGTCACGACGGCTACGTCGCCCTCATGTTGTCCGTAAACTGCGTACTCGATGCCGTGCATTATTAGTGCGAGGCCGGCTGCGCCGAGTCCTGTCGCAAGACCCACGATAAGCGTGTAGATACACAGCCGAATCCAACTGCCGGGAGCGGGGTAGAGACCGGAGCCCGCGTTGTCCGCCTCAGCTCCAGCCGAGGCTTCAGAGGGCGTCTCCACAGAACCGGTGTGGCTAGTCTCTTTCAATGTCCAGCTCCCAATCCTCGTTGTCGCTGATGGCGCTCAACAGGCGACGCACGGCCATCGCTCGACGGTGCTGAACTCCCTCCAGCTTGTCGAGGGCGCACTCCGGATCCGCGGGCGGCCCCAAATGGGTGCAACCACGTGGGCATTCATCTGTCGCTGCCTGGATATCTGGAAACGCCGCCAGCAGCGTCTCCGGTGTCACATGAGCCAGACCAAAGGAACGAATGCCCGGGGTATCAATAATCCACGACGTCGCGCTGTCTTCGCTTTCCGACGGCAGCATCAGCGCCACCGACTGCGTGGAGGTATGGCGGCCCTTACCCACACCACTGACTTCGCCGGTCTCACGGTTGGCTTCAGGAACAATCCGGTTGACAAGGGTCGATTTCCCCACACCGGAATGCCCAACCAAAGCTGTCACTCGTCCGGGGACATCGATGAGCTCTGACAAGGGAGCCAAGTCATCGTTGATACCGCAGACAACGACATCCACTCCGAGTGCCGAGAACTCCCCGGCAAATTCCTCTGGGTCGGCCAGATCGGATTTAGTCAGACAGAGCACGGGGCGGACACCGCCGGCGTAGGCCGCGACCAGCGCGCGTTCGACAAAACCGGTGCGAGGTTCAGGATCGGCGACTGCGCACACAATGAGCAGCAGGCTGGCATTGGCCACGACGATGCGCTCATACGGGTCATTGTCATCGGCGGTGCGACGCAAAACCGTGCTGCGCTCTGCCAGCTTGACGATGCGGGCCAGTGTGCCCGCACGGCCGCTGACATCGCCTACGACACCGACACGGTCACCGACAACGATATTGGTGCGGCCGAGCTCGCGGGCACGCATGCATGTCACTGCAACATCAGGGTTGTTATCGAGGACTACACCCCAACGACCACGATCCTTGGTCACCACCATGCCCCAGTGGGCATCGGCGTGGCGGGGGCGATCCTTCGTCCGTGGCCGCGACCCTTTACCGGGACGGATGCGTACATCGGACTCGTCCCATTGCCGTCCACGCCTGCGTGCCGCCACTGTTATTTCCCTGCCTCGGTTCCGTTGTCCACGCCATCAAGTCGAGCTTCGACTGACTTTTCCAACGAACTAGGGCTGGGGGAGGCCAGTCCGAGCATCTCCAGCCAGCGCAGATCGAATCCAGGCATGGTCTTAGCAGTGGTACCGATATTTTCGACTTCCACGCCCTCCGTGCGCAGGCCAACAATGGCACCAGCGGTGGCCATTCGATGGTCGGCGTAGCTGTGCCAGAGCCCACCGTGGAGCGGAACGGGGTCGATCGCAATGCCGTCGTCAAGCTCGGTCGCGCGACCGCCGAGACGGTTGATTTCCGTGGTGAGCGCGGCGAGACGGTTGGTCTCGTGACCGCGCAGGTGTGCGATACCCGTCAGCTCGGTGCGGGTAGTGGCCAAGGTGGCGATGGCGGCGACAGTGGGGGTCAGCTCGCCAATTTCGGACATGTCCATCGTGAGTCCGCGCAGCTCCGACGGCTTTGGGCCCACGACGGTGAGGCTGGTGCGGCCACCTTCGTGACGGTTGAATGTCACAGTAGCGCCCATAGCGGTGAGGATCTCGCGGATGCGGTCGCCCGGCTGCGTGGTGTGCTCTGGCCAGTCGGGCACGGTGACGCTGCCACCAGTGACAGCCGCAGCGGCCAGGAAGGCGGCGGCGTTGGACAGATCAGGCTCGACCTGCCAAGTACGACCCATCATTTCGGTCGGGTGAATGGTGAACGTTGTGCGTGGTCCCTCAGGTGTGTCGGCCGTGGTCTCCTCGACCTGCACACCGGCCTCGCGAAGCATGTCCAGGGTCATGTCAATGTGCGGGCGGGAAGGAATCTCACCGGTCGGGCGAAGTACCAGGCCACGGCCGTAGCGCGGTGCTGACAGCAACAGGCCAGAGACGAACTGGCTCGAAGCCGAAGCGTCAATTTCCACTTCGCCGCCGATGTCCGGCAGATCCTGCTCCTGGACCGAGTCACCGAGGCGGTTGCCCTGATTCGGACCCTGCGGATTGACCGTGAAGGGAAGCCCATTGCCCGCGATGTTCACACCGAGGCTGCGCAGGGCATCCAGCACGGCCGACATCGGGCGAGCCTTGGCCTCCACGTCGCCTTCGAAGAACACCGACCCCTGCGCAAGAGCTGCGATAGGTGGCACGAAGCGCATAACCGTACCTGCGAGACCACATTCCACGACACCACCGCGAAGCATGCGTGGAGTGACGCGGAGCGTGTGGTTCGGGGCACCCGAATAGGTCGAGTCGGCACTGATGTCAGTTCCCAGGGCCTGCAGTGCGCGAATCATAAGATCGGTATCGCGAGAGCGCAGAGCACCATGGATAACCGATGGTGTCGAAGATATCGCCGCGATGACAAGGGCACGGTTCGTAATCGACTTCGAGCCGGCAATCTGCACCGTGGCGCTAAAAGGCTGTCGACCGGCCTCGGCACCGTCGACACTTACAGTAGGGGCGGACCAATTCTGATTTTGGGAACACACACAACCAATTATGGAACACTTTCACTCCATACCTCGACTAGAGGGGGAGTCAACGGCACAATCAGTTGGTATGTGTGGTCGTTTCGTCAATTTCACAGTCGCCGAAGAACTGCTCAGCACCTCGGCTGAGATTCCCGGTTTGGTGCCCGTGCGTGCCGACGGCCCGTTGCCCACCTCCCGCTACAACATCGGCCCGACCATGCCAATAGTTGCTCTTGCCCGCGAGCACCCCGGCCGCACAGGAACCATTGCTGCCACCGTGCGCTGGGGTTTAATTCCGCAGTGGGCCCGCGAGGTGCCGACGACACCTTTCTTCAATGCCCGTGCGGAAACCTGGCAGTCCAAACCGACTTTCCGGGACGGCCTGCCCTGCGCAATCCCCATGAACGGTTGGTATGAGTGGAAGAATCGCCAGCCCTACTTCGTCAGCTTCGGCGATGACGCACCGCTTTTCACCGTCGCGGGGCTGTGGGCGCGCTGGGGCGATATCGTCTCCGCCACAATTCTCACCACCGACGCCGTGGGACAGCTCGCGGATCTTCATCATCGTATGCCGCGCGTGCTTGCCGACGACGAAGTCAGTGACTGGTTGGATCTCTCGGCCTGGGCAGCAGACGGAGATGTTGGCATGACCAGCGCAGAAGTGGTGGACAAGCTGACCATCCGACCGGTCAACCGTGCCGTCGGCAATGTTGCGAATGAAGGGCCACGCTTGTTGGAGGGGCCCGATGGAGCAACACCCGGCCACAACGAGGAGCTGTTTTAAGGCCGTATCAGCGGGGAGGTTGCAGGAGTAGCCGCAGGGTTAGCGGGCGATGTCGGCGACCGCGGCGTCGCAAAGCGAAACCAGATCAGCGGGTGACAGTTCGATGTCCCACCCGCGGCGACCACCGGAGACAAACACAGTGTCGGCGAGCGTGGCTGTCTCATCAATGACCGTGGGGAGCTTGCGGCGACCGCCAAGCGGGGAGATGCCGCCGGGAACGTAGCCGGTGGCAAGTGACGCGTCATGGGGGTCGGCCATCATGGCCTTGGAAGCCCCGACAGCCGCGGCGGCGGCCTTGAGGTTGAGCATTCCGGTGGCGGGGACGACGGCGATGGCCAGCCCAGTGCGTTTGCCGGATAGCTCGATAATGAGAGTTTTGAAGATGCGTTCGGGCTCGACTCCGAGATGCTCTAGTAGCCAAGAGGCGGCCTCTTCGCCGAAGTTGTCGCTGCCGTGGGGGAATTGGTGAACGTGGAAGTCGATTCCGGCGTTCTGACAGACGGCGATTGCCGGGGTGGCGGCAGCGGATTTCTTGGCGGACTTCTTCGACATAATTTCCCATCGTTGCACACCAGTGCCGCCACGCTACGAAATGCCTGGTGACGGGGGTCTGGCCGACTCGTGGGTGCGGATGTTTTAGGATAGGTAGCATGTCAGGTGATCAGACAGGAACATCGGCCATCCGGACTGATGAGTCGGATGAGGAGCTTGCGCAGCGCTTTGAGCGTGACGCCATGCCGCTTTTGGATCAGCTCTATGGAGCGGCGCTGCGGATGACGCGCAACCCCGCCGATGCCGAAGACCTGGTGCAGGAGACCTATATCAAGGCCTTTCAGGGCTTCCGCTCCTACAAACCGGGCACGAATCTGAAAGCGTGGCTCTACCGCATTCTGACGAATGCGTACATCAACAACTACCGCAAGGCGCAGCGTCGTCCTGCCGAGTACGCCACCGATGACATCACGGATTCACAGATCGCGGAAACCGCGTCGCACACTTCGATAGGGCTGCGCTCTGCTGAGGTTGAAGCGCTGGAAAAGCTTCCTGACGAGGAAATTCGTGACGCTTTGATGAGTCTCAAAGAGGACTACCGGATGGTGGTCTACTACGCCGATGTCGAGGGATTGCCCTACAAGGAAATCGCCGAAATCATGGGCACGCCCATCGGAACTGTGATGAGTCGGCTCCACCGTGGAAGAAAACAGCTCCGAGACGCGTTGCACAACGTAGCCGTGGAACGTGGATTCTTGAAAGAAGAGAAGGGAGATTCTCCGCGATGAGCCGAGAGTCGAGCCAAGATATGGAGCAGACGCCAGAGCGCGGGCACGCCTGTGAAGATGCTTTCTGTCAGGATGTCCACTCGCGCCTACACGCATTTTTGGATGGAGAGTGTGATTCGGAGGAGCGTCGCTTTCTCGAGGAACACATTCACAAATGCCCTCAGTGCTTGGAAGAGTTCGGTTCCGAGCAAGCTATACGACGGCTGCTACGCCGGTGCTGCCAGCAACCTGCCCCTGAGGACCTCCGTCAGCGCATTACCACTCGGATTCGCGTGTCCTATACGCGGGTGGAATACCGCAGGTAGCTGCTGGCGGCTAGGTTTTGGTGCGTCATCTTTTGGCTCGTATTCCTTTGATGCTTAATGCGATGTTGCGTAATACGGTAATGCGGTAATGCGTAATGGGAAAATCCCAGGTCACGGTGATGTGGCCTGGGATATTTTTGTGGAGCTATTTGTGGAGCTAAGGGGAATCGAACCCCTGACCTTCGCATTGCGAACGCGACGCTCTACCAGCTGAGCTATAGCCCCATTGCTTTCGAGCAACCTAGCTGGAGCTGCTGTAAAAGCTCTGTTTTCAGACGTTACTCCGGTGGGGTTTGGGCTCCAAACTCGCTGGTAAGGTTCTGGCGGATGGTTAATCCGGAAAGCGAGGATGCGGTATCGACGAGGCATCGAAAAGGTGTTGAAAGTGACTAGGTTTATGACAAAAAATCGCGGGTGAATTCAATTCATGTGTCATAAACCTAGTCACTTTCAGACCTGCTACCCGTTGAGGTATCCGCTGGAGGCATAAAAAACTCCACCCCGTCCCTCGGTGCAATACCGAGTTGTGCTGGAGTGGAGTGAGATGTCTTAGCCGGTGATGGCTAAGACTGCTGCAACTAAGGGCAACTTAGCTGTTCGGACGCTTGCCGTGGTTAGCCTTGTTCTTACGGCGGTCCTTGCGCTTACGGCCACGCTTGCTCATAGCTGGGCTCTCTTTCTATCGGGTTAAACAGGTATCAACCGGTATAGATTACACGGTAAGGGGGTAAGTCTTTTAATTAGACTGCGGTGCTGGTGCGAGTGCGACGAGTGCGGCCGCGGTTGCGACGGCGCTTCAGTGCGCGACGCTCGTCCTCGCTCATGCCGCCCCAGACACCTGCATCCTGGCCGGTCTCAAGTGCCCAAGCCAGGCACTGAGCGGTAACGGGGCAGCGGTTGCAAACGACCTTGGCCTTAGCAATCTGGGCGAGAGCCGGGCCGGAGTTACCGACCGGGAAGAACAGCTCCGGATCCTCTTCGCGACAAACGGCCTTGTGGCGCCAATCCATGACAAACTCCTAAAACATTACGAGCCCCGGGTGAGGGCAGGGTTAAATTTCCTTGCGGGAAGGCAGTTTCGGAAATGGATTTCGTCAGACACGACAAATCGCCGTATCTCAACGAGGGTTGGGGTTCATTCCCGGTTGCCCAGGGGTATTAGGCATCTTGGGAGGGGCTACCTGTTGCATCGCCTATGCGACGGGAAAGGTAGTGGGGACTCACCAAAGAGTTTGCGCCTAAAAAGGCGAGACTTGCATGGTTGCACATCCAGTGAACTGCGTGCCTGTCTCGCTGACGATTTACATGTTTTCACGACTGGAGCGGTTCGTAAAGAGCAAAATGAATAAAAGTGCCAAACCTCACAGAAAAGTGAAGTTTTGGTTAAAACGCCAGGTCAAAACTAGCCCCTTGTGGGGGTGATTTTAGTTTTGGTAATTGCAGTAGTGAGGGTGTATGGCGCGTTTTTGTTGGCTTGTCAGTAAACAGTTACAGCTTAAGCCGGGTTTGCCTCGGTCTTTTGGCTTGTACTGAACAGGCGGCGTGTGCGATCCATGGCCTTTTTGGTCACCACAACGAGCAAGCGCTCGTCCACGGGGCGGGTAGCGACCTTCTTGGTGAACTGGTCCTCGGTGTAATCGTCGGCACGCGCCACAAAATTGATTGCGCCTTGCTTAACGCGGATGTTGAGGGAATCGCGCTGATTGATGTACTCGCCGTCCAATTGGAGACGAAGTGGAGCAGTAGCGGTGAGCTGGATGTGCTGAGCGTTGTCAACGCGTCGTTCGCGGGCTTCTATGTGGAAGGGGGAGCGCAGTCGGGTGAAGAAACCGGCCAAATTGGCTGCGGCGACAAGCCCCGTCACTCCCTTTAAAGAAGTGAAGCCATAAAACCCCAGGCCCCTGCGCAGTGACACAGTGGGGTTGGTGACGATGGGGAGGTCGCCGAGGAATGTCCATGGATTGGAGTTGGACACCACAGCCATTGCGAGATCACGGCCAAACTCCGTGCCGTCGATAGTTGCGGTGATTTGTGGCGGGCTTTTGCGCAACTGATTCCATGCGGTGAAAATTGCCGGCAAATAGCGCACGGCTTTGGCGCGGGTACCGTTTTGTCGGAGCTGTTCCATGGTGGAAATGACTTCCGCATCGATGCCGATACCGGCATTGACCACGAAGCATCGCTCCGCTGCATGTCCAACGCTGATAGTGCTGCGGGTTCGGGAGCGCAGCAGACTTGCGATGTACCACGCGGCATCTACGGGGTCGCGGGGAATACCCAACGCACCTGCCAAAACGTTGGCGCTGCCGGTGGGAATTGTCGCGATGGCAGGCAGGTCAGTGGCAGGCAGTGCGGAGAATGGGTTGGAGTTCATGAGCCCATTGACAATCTCGTTAATGGTTCCGTCGCCGCTGAGAGAAATAATGACGTCGTAATCGCGAACCGTTTTACCCGCCACCATTTCCGCAGCATGGCCAGGGTAGGCGGTAAACATGGATGTCAAGCGAATCCCCTCGACCGAGCGAAGCGCCCGCACAACGCCGGGCATACGTCGAGCAGTGTTACTGGTCGAATTCGGATTGGAGATTAGCAACGCACGCACAGGCACCAAGAATAGTGCATGAGCAGACTTGTGATGGGCGCATTAGCCGGTATGCCTCCAGGGTGTATTCATCGGTTCGCACCGGGCTAACATGTAGGGCGTGAGTAACCAGAAAAACAGCAGCAATGCGCCCAAATCGCGTACTACCGACCAGCTTGCGGCAGCCGACGGGCCGATTGCCGCACCTCAGGTTGTTATGGTCGGTGCGTGGATTGGTGTCGCCGAATGTGCCCTCGGTCTGGGCTACGGGATCTTCCTTCTCATTCGTGATTTGATGGGGTACCGCGACGAGGCCGCGGTCATTTCCGGTTGGGGTACCGCGCTGTGGTTCCTTCTCATTTTCGGCGCTGTTCTCGCTGGTGCGATTATGTTGCTGCGTGGCGCCCGATGGGGGCGCGGGCCGATTATTATGCTCAACCTCTGCTTGCTGGGCGTGGCCTATTACATGTTCCGCTCGAGCGCTTTTCTGCTTGCTCTACCGACGGCGGCAGCTTCAATTGCAGCGCTGGCCTGTATGTTTAGTCCGAAGGCGATTGATTGGGCTGCCCGCTCTTTCTAAGCTTCGATGGCGAACGCGTCGACTGACTCACCGTGCTGAACCAGTAGCGTGTCACCGACAACCGCAAGGCGCACGGGCACTTCCGGCTTGTCCGCATTATTTGCTTGAGTGGGCTTCGCAGCTGCAGGCAACGGGAGTGTGCCGATAATCTCCAGAGTCTTGGCATTCAATACCGCGACTCCGTCAGTGATTGGCATGAAAACATGCTCACCCCATGGAGCTGGGGTTCCTGTGGCCTCAGGAACCTCGAAATCCGGCGCCAGGGTGCTCGGGCGGAAGCCCAGTAAACCACGCGGCGACCACCACGTCATGTGATGGGGAAGATCCGTTGTAAAAGGCGCACGCGGGGCATCGCCGTTGGAGTTAGCTTCCGCCGGTGCTGGGCGCAGGGTAGTCTCATCCAGCGCCAATTCAGTCAGCATCGTGCCGTCCATACGAAAAACTCGGATGCGGTTGTCTGACAGTACCGCCGCCGTGTCCTGGCCAATCGATACCAGTGACATATCTGCAGTTGCCGGACCAAGGTCAATATCGCTCTTGACCTCCGGTTTCCGAGACTCCTCCGGATTTGCCGCCTGCATGACCAGGCGCCCGTGACCATCGCAGTTGTTTACGACGGCCAGCAGCTCCACGCGCGTGAGCGCACTGATAATCGAACACTCCGGATGCGGCTGCATCTTCGGTTCCGGAGACGCTGGAATCTTGCCGTACTCGACTACTCGGACCAGGTCAGAGCGCCACAGCTCCAGGAATCCAGAGTCGTAGACACCCGCGTATGAGTTCGAGCGCACGGCGGCAGGGCTGTCAGCCGCAATCGATTTACGGGTCGCGACATACTGCCCCGAGTCGGGCTTGAGTGCAACGGTCTCACCGCAGCCAGCTGCCCCACGAAAAGTCGCGAAAACTTGGCCATCACTGCCCGAGAGCGCACAAAGCGGAATATCTCGTCGATAGTGCCAGCGCTCCGTGCCGTCGTTAAGCGAGATAGCACGCACGCCCCGGTCCTCAGCAACGATGAGGGAGTTGTCCATCACCAGTGGCGCCGGGGAGATGGTGTGCGTGCTTGTGCTTGCCGACGATTCGGTGGACCACACCGGCCGGAGAGTATGTGGCATTGCCTCCGGATCGTTCGCGGCCGGGGCTTGCGCTGTGCTGCTCGTCGGTGCCGTGGATTCAGTGCGATCGACTTTACGAGCCGGAGAAGCGACCCATGTCCAACCGATGACTAGCACTACCGCGATGATGAGAACTACTGATGCGATTCGATTGCGACGCAGTCGGGTCTTTGCAGCGGTGGACTCAGCGTTGGCTTGTGGTGACTGCAGCACGGTTGGAATGTCCTGTCGACGAGTGGTCGTGGCGAGAGGTGAGGCGGGGAGTTGGCACGCGCAGCGGCCTAGCTGCGACGATGAGAATTGGAGTGGCCGGCCCGCTTTGAGCTTCGTCCTTGGCCGCGATTGCGATGATGAGCCTGTGAGCGGTTGTTTCGCGGGCCTCTTCCGCCACGCCCGCGAGGTGGTCTGGAACCCAACACCGGGCGGGCTGGCCCGACCTTCTCATCGATCCCCTCGGGGATGTCTAGAGCTTCAGCGAGCTCGGGGGAGGTGGAAAACCACGTCGGAATCTCGGCCATGTCCAGGTCGAGAGCATCAGAAATAGCCTTCCACTTTGTGGTTTCATCCCAGCCGACGAGCGTAACGGCGACACCGCTGTGTCCCGCGCGGCCGGTGCGGCCGATGCGGTGGACATAGGTCATTTCGTCATCGGGCACCTGGTGGTTGATGACGTGGGTGACATCGTCGATATCGATACCGCGAGCCGCGACATCGGTTGCGACCAGGACGTCGACGTCGCCATTTCGGAACGCCGTCAGCGAGCGCTCACGTGCAGGCTGGCCCATATCGCCGTGGACGGCGGTGACCAGGAAGCCGCGCTCGCCGAGCTGCTCAGCAACCGAGGCGGCGCCGCGCTTCGTGCGAGCAAAAATGATGGTGCGACCACGACCGTTGGCTTGCAGGATGCGGGCAATGACCGAGACCTTATCCATCTGGTGCGATTGGAAAACAATCTGTTTAGTGGTCTCGTGGACTGTGGCCTCTTCCTCGCCTGATTCAGCGCGGATGTGCACCGGGCGATTCATAAAGGTACGTGCGAGAGTCAGAATTGGGCCCGGCATTGTTGCCGAGAAGAGCATGGTCTGACGTTCATCTGGCACCGCAGCCAGAATCTTCTCGATGTCCGGCAGGAAGCCCAAGTCGAGCATTTCGTCGGCCTCGTCGAGAACCAAAATCTTTACGCCTGACAGCTCTAGATTATTGCGCTGGTAAAGATCGATGAGACGGCCGGGAGTACCGACGATGATGTCCACACCGCGGTCTAGCTGTTCAATCTGTTCCTCATAAGGGCGGCCACCGTAAATAGTGCACACACGCAGATTGGTTGAGTGCGCAGCGCGGGCCAAATCCTCGCCGACCTGCACACATAGCTCACGGGTGGGGACGATGATGATTGCGCGGGCAGTGCCATCCGGTTCTGGAATGCGGGCGTCATCAAAGACGCGGTCAATAAGGGGGACACCAAAACCAAGAGTTTTTCCCATTCCAGTACGGGCTTGGCCGATAATGTCCGTGCCGTCGAGCGCCAAGGGCAGCGTCAGTTCCTGGATGGCAAATGTGCGGGTGATTCCTTCGTCGGCGAGTGCGTCGCAGATTTCCGCGGCGACCCCCAATTCGACGAATGTCGGGGACTGGGACTCTGCCACGGCGACTCCTTTGCTGTTTGTAACCTCACGTGACACGACGGCTTAATCGGTCTCTCTAATCCTAGCCGCTTTGGGAATGGTTATGATGTCACCTATGGACATCACTATTGGATTTGCAGACAATACGCGTGAGCTGAACATTGAAAACGTCGCTGGTGGTGAGGAGGTCAAGGCTGCGATCTCCCAGAAGCTGGCTGCTGGCGAAGGTGTGATTGAGCTCAGCGACGGCGCTGGTCAGGAGTACCTGATTAATGCTGACAAGGTCGCCTACGTCCGTACCGGTAATAACGCAGACCGTAAGGTTGGCTTCTTCGCCTAATGACGCAAGAACCCTTTCTCGTACGCATTGCAAGGAGTTGGGGGTGGCGAGCATATGCCATCCCTGTACTTGTGGTGCTCACAGTCATCATTCTCTTCGACATCTTCACTGCTGAAGATGATTCTTCAGGTTCCGGCACTGGCACTGTCGCCTCGCAGAGTGGCAATGGTCGCCCTGGTCCGGTGCCCGGTGAGGGATACGGTGATGGTTACGAGGGAGGGCAGTTGCCACCCGGTCCGGCCTTTGCCACGGAACCCTCGGGAAATTTTAAAGATGTCACCGTGGCGCATCCCCGTGTTGGGGAGGGGCGCGACAATGCGGTCAGGTATTCCGTGGAAATTGAAGACAACATTGATGTTCCTTCGATTGGTGGCGAGCGCGCCTTTGCAGAGACGGTGAACTCGATTCTGGCCGATCCACGTGGCTGGACAGCTAATCCAGATTTTTCTGTCGAGGCAGTGCCTCGCGACCAGGATCCGACGATTGTCGTGCAGCTTTCCGCGACTGGAACCGCACATCAGCTGTGCGGCAACACCTTGGGAATGGAGACCTCCTGTTACCTGTCTGGGCAGCGGGAAGGTGAGCCTGGGCGCGTGGTCGTCAGTATCGCCCGGTGGGTTCGAGGTGCCCTGCCTTTTGAGGGGGACCTGGGATTGTATCGCCAATACCTTATTAATCACGAGGTTGGTCACGGACTTGGGTACGCGGTTCACGAGCCCTGTCCGAGGGACGGCGGTATCGCGCCAATCATGATGCAGCAGACCCTGAGCGTGTCGAACGATGAACTGCACAAAATCGACAGCAGCGAGGTCTATCAGGTCGATGGTAAGACGTGTTCTGTCAACGGCTGGCCGTACCCATTTGGGGCGGACGACGATACGGCCGCACCGACTCAGAAAGCAAGGTAGTAGCAGATTATGATCGCCACTCCTCCCGACCGTGTTTTAGAGGCCTTTGGTGCCGAGGGCGAGCCGCATCGTGCCGGGCGAGCTTGGGACAATGGCTGGGTCTACGACGATTCCATTGTCCTTTCGCCGGTACATAATTCGGCGCAGGCGCTGTGGTCTGCAAAGGTTCGCAGTGCGCTAGATGTCGATGGCGTCCGAGTGGCGAAATCCGTGCGTACCAGTGACGGCCGCTTGGTTATTGCTGGGTGGCAGGCTCGTCATTTCATCCCGGGGGGATTCGCGCCACGTGCCGATGAAACCATTGTGGCCGCTGGTCGCGTGGAAGAGTCGCTTGCCAGTATTGAACGGCCACAGTTCCTCCTTGATAAAGAGCCCGATTACTTCGTCATGTGTAATCGCGCAGCTTGGGACTCTGACCCAATCGGCATCCTCGAGCAGCTTCTCGACGCGGATAGCGTCCCCCGCGCCGATTGTGCCGAGGCTCTCACGATCTCCGGTGATCTTCTCCAGCTGCGGGCAGAGATGGTTGTGCCAACGGAGCTTCTGCAGGTCTGTCACGCAGACCTCGTCGGCACGCTGCTTTACGACGGCACGGCCGCCCCGGTTCTCACCGATATCGTGCCAGCGTGGCATGTCCGTGGTTGGACAGCTGCCTTGGCGGCAGTGGATTGTCTGTCCATGATGGGGGCTGATGAGGAGCTACTGCGGCGCTTCGATCACCTGCCGGATTTCGGTCAGTTGCTCGTTCGTGCGATGTGTTATCGACTTTTTGTCCACGCTGTTAGTCCAGAATCGCAGCCGGGTGCGTATCGCGGTCTGTTCCGCGCGGCTTCGCTAGTTCGCGCGTTTGTGTCTAAGTAACGCCGGGCAGTATTTACGGGAGTTTTTGGGGTGGGGGTATTTTTCTCCTTATTTCGAATGGGTGTTCGAGTATCGGTCCGGAGGTTGTGCCACAATGGTGCACATGAACGTAGATGGAATGCCGAAGGTTCGGTTCGTCCAGGAGGAACCTCCTCGTCGTCGGCAGTGGTTGGGTACTGCGGTAGAGGCGCTTTTCCCTTCCCATAATCAGGCGCTCGTGGTAGAGAACAAGCTTGTAAACCAGTCTGTTGTGCGCGTTTTAGGCGGCCCAGGGACTGGAAAGAGTTCGCTGCTGGCAGATCTCGCGGTGGACTACATGCAGGCGGGCATTCCGGCGGACAGCATTTTGGTGGTGTCACAGTCAAAAGAGGCCGCTGCGGAATTGAGGCGGGATATTGACAGGCGTTTTTCCTCTGAACTGGGGGAAGGCGGTTCGGTCGGGGCAGGTCAAGGTGGCATGGTGCGTGCCGTGCATTCGCTTGCCTATGCAGTAGTACGTGATGCCGCTGTCAGTCGGGGAGAGCCTGAACCATCGTTGACCACTGGTGCACGCCAAGATGCTGTCGTGCGGCAACTTTTGGCCGGTCATGCGGAAGATGGTGGTGCGTATTGGCCAGAGCGGTTGCGCCCGGCTCTTCCGTTAGTCGGTTTTTCCCGTGCGGTTCGTGACTTTCTGCTGCGTGCAGCTGAGCGGGGGATTGACGCCCCGAGGCTTCAGCAGCTCGGCGTGGACTATGGCATTGAGTCGTGGTGTGCGGCTGGCAAGTTTATGGCGGAGTATCAGCAGACTATGCGGTTGGCGTGGGAGCCCAGCCTGAACGCTGCAGAGATTGTCTCTGCGGCATTGATGGAGCTGGATACAGACGCGCAAGCACTGGCTCGGTGGGGAAAGTCGGTGGTGCTGGTCGATGATGCTGAACACCTATCCCCGGAAGCTGCGCGTCTTGTGGATCGGTTTGTGTCGCAGGCGGCCGTAGCCGTCATTACTGGTGATGAAGATCAATCGGTATTCCATTTCCGCGGTGCTAATAATGACTATCTCCGGGGGACTGGTGAGGCCGAGTGCAAGGCAATCCACTTGCAGCAGTCTTACCGCTGTAACGCTGATATCGCGGATTTAGTCAACGCAGTTTCTCAGCGCTTGCCTAAGACTCCTGCATACCGTGGCATTGTCGGTTCAGCTGGGCCACAAGAAGCTAGTGAATCCGAAGTTGGAAACAACAGCGATACCGTCGCAGCGGAAAACTCGTACGCAGCTAAAAGTGCAGTAAAAATAGCTATTCATCCTTCTGAACGTGCACAGCGAGCCACAGTCGCGGACTACTTCCGGCGCCTTCATATTGACGAGGGAGTGGCATGGAAGGATATGGCGGTCATCGTCCGGTCCGGTGCAGGGGAGTCCTCTCTGTTCCGTGCGTTGTCGCGTGCGGGTGTGCCTGTGCAGATTGACCCAACGGACATCGTGCTAAGTCATCAGCGATTGGTGCGAGCGCTGATGGTGGCGTTGCGGGCAACTATGAACCAGCTCGATGACGTGGAGTGGGACGAGTTCCTCTCCGGCCCATTGGTCAACATGGATCCGATTGTCAAAGAGCGTCTGCTGCGCGGAATCCGAAAGGCCGACCTGTTCGGCGGGGCCGCGATGACTCAGCTCATCGGAATCTTGAAGGCAGAGGGACTCACAGCTGAACAGCTGGAGCTTATTGAGTCTCTGTCGCAGCGTGAACGTCAGGCGCTGCAGGTGCCGCTGGATCTGTTGAGCGCAGCTCGTGAAGCGTTGCGCGATGGTGTGGAAGCAACTTTGTGGGCAATTTGGCAGTCCACTGGTTTGGCAGACCATCTGGTGGCGGCATCGTTGCGCGGCGGTACAGCTGGCGCATCGGCTGACCGCGATTTGGATGCTGTGATGGCACTGTTCGACTTTGCTGGTGACCGTGTGGAGCTGAATCCAAAACTGACGGTTGACGGTTTTATCGCTTCTGTGGAAGAGCAGGAGCTGCCCATCGGCGCACGTGACCGTAGCGGGGTAGAGCGCGATGCCGTGCGCATTCTCTCAGCCCATGCGGCTCTGGGCAGGCAGTGGAAAGCAGTAGCAGTTGTCGGAGTCCAGGAAGGCCAGTGGCCCAGCCTCGGTGTGACTGGCTCGGTGATGAAGCAGAACGAGTTCATCGGTCTCGTTGATCACGGAATTGAGCCGCGGGAGTACATCAATTCCATGGCGGATGCGCTGGCGGAGGAACGTCGTTTGCTGCACGTCGCGGTATCACGGGCGAGCGACAGGGTACTGCTGACCGCAGTCGATTCTCCTGACGATGTTGGAGTTCCCAGTCCGTTTATTATCGAGCTCGTTGAAAAGCTCGGTAATTCGGTGACGGAGCTGGTGAAACAGTCGGAAGCATCGTCGTCTGCGCACGGAGTCGGGGCTACGGCTAATGAAGCAAACGCCGGCAATCCGGATGTTGCAGAGGCAGAAGATGTCGCATGGGCCGGTGAAGGCCTGCCACGGGTGCTCTCTGTGGAGTCACTGCTGGCAGAACTGCGTGCAGCCGTTGTGGACGATGCGGAGACTGAGACGCGGCGTCGACAAGCTGCACGTCAACTCGCGCGATTGGCGCAGGTTGAGGTTGCTGGCGCACATCCAGACACCTGGTGGGGGCTCCGTGCACCGTCGACTTCGAAGCCGGTAAATGACAAGAAGCCGATGAGGATCAATCCCTCCAAGGTGGAAGCAACCCTGAGTTGTCCGTTGAAGGCCATGTTGGATAAATCAGCACCGACATCGGCCATGTATCTGGGCTCTCTACTGCATCAGGCGGTAGAAGCAGTCGCCAAGGGAGTGACTGTGCCTGAGGCTCAGTCTGAGATCCGGCGTGTTTTTGGGGACCTGTCCGATGATCCGGAGTGGCGTAAGCGTACTGAGGAAGAGACCTGGTTGACCGGGCTGGAGGATTGGCAGCGGTGGATTGAGACTAAGAAAGATATCGGAACCGAGGTCCCAGTAAATGTCAACATCAACGATGACATCGTGATTGTCGGACGAATCGACCGGTTGATTGAAGACGCTGATGGTGCAGTTCAAATCGTCGATATTAAAACCGGTAAGACAGCGCCCTCCGGTAAAGAAGTAGAAGGACACGCACAGCTAGCTACATATCAGCTGGCGTTGTCGAAGGGGAAGCTCGTTGAAAGCGGAGATGGGCTTACTGTGGACAACGGCGAAGGCATTGAACAATCTGGGGCATACCTGGTATTTCCGCGAAAGTCACACAATAAGACCATTATCACTAGCCGAGAACAGTCAAAGCTCACGGAAGACAAGTTGGCTGACTGGGAGCGTCGCGTGGAGCAGGTAGCACGTGCGACGTCTGGCCCGCGTGCCTTGGCGCTCGCTGGTAATCATTGCAAGTTCTGCACGCTTTCGAAGGCGTGCCCGGCAGCAGAAGGGAATCGGTAGTCATGTCGGAGGAACGAACCATCATTGATCCCGTCACCCTGTCGGAGATGATGGGGCAGGACTTTCCGCCCACCCCGCAACAAGCGGCGGTAATCGGTGCACCGATGGAACCAATGCTTGTTGTCGCCGGTGCCGGTGCTGGTAAAACAGCGACAATGGCTGCCCGTGTCGTGTGGTTGGTCGCCAACGGCTTTATCCGCCCAGAAGAAGTTCTAGGTTTGACCTTCACCAGGAAGGCAGCGCGCGAGCTCGGCGTCCGTATCCGCCAACAGCTGAATGCCCTTGCTTCTTCCGCTGCATTTCGTGCACAAGCTTCACCAGAGGTGCTAGCAAGCCTCGAGGTCATTGCCCCAACCACGCTTACTTACGATGCCTATGCCTCTGAAGTCGTGAGCAATTATGGTCTTTTGCTGCCGACGGAGCCGGGGGTCACCATTATGGATGGCGCGACGCAGTGGCAGTTGGCCTGGGAAACAGCTCGCAATGTGACCGAAATTGATGTCGATATTGCGCCATCAACGCTGGCCAGTCGCATTATTGAGCTGGGGTCGAACATCGACTCAAACTTGTCTACCCCGCAGGCGATTCGCGAGGAAACCGAAGCGTTCATCAGCAATATTGAGCAGACCCCGCAGAAGGGTAAACGCGAGGGGCTAATTGGCGATCTACAGGGCATCGTCGATAAGCAGCGGGAGAGATTAGAGATTTTGCCGCTGGTAGAGCAGGTTCGAGCTCGGTGCAATGAAGAAAATGTCGCCACCTTCGGTATGCAGATGGCTCGGGCGGCCCGGCTAGCCACCGACTTCGCGGAAGTCGGGGAGGAGGAGCGGCGTCGCTTTAAAATCATCATGCTCGACGAGTACCAGGACACGTCGCACACACAGCGGCTGTTCCTGCGTGCGCTGTTCTCCGGTGGTTGTGTCACCGCTGTCGGCGATCCGATGCAGGCAATTTATGGCTGGCGAGGAGCAACGGCCGAAAACCTTGTGCAGTTTGTCAATGATTTTCCGCGGTCGGATGGACAGCCAGCGGAGAAAAAGCAACTGACCATTTCTTGGCGAAACCCGCAGTCAGTGCTGCAGCTTGCTAACGCAGTCTCCGACCGTGCTTTTGCGGGGCAGGCTCGTACGGTAGAGGCACTGGATGCGGGGCCAAAAGCAGGCCAGGGCGAGGTGCAGCTTGCTTTCACTGCAACCGGTGAGGAAGAAGTTGCATACATCGCAGATTGCATGGAGGCGCAATTACGCGAATGTGAAGCAGCTGGCAACAAGCTCGATGCCGCCATCCTGGTTCGGACAAATGCTGAATCGGCTGTCTATTTAGATGCACTGTCTGAGCGGGGTGTGCCTGCAATCATTGTAGGACTCGCTGGATTACTGCACTTGCCCGAGGTCATGGATATCACCTCGGTGATGAAGATATTGGTCGACCCCAGTTCAGACCAGGATGCTCTGCGTCTGCTACTCAGCCCACAGTTCAATTTGGGTGCCGCAGACGTGGAGGCACTTCGCACTCGTGTAGATCAGCTGGCAATCGCAGGAAAGGACGAGTTGGCCCGCAAGAAGGGCAACGTCGAAGAAACTTCAGACTCCTCACCGCTTTCCCAGCTCGCTCGCCAGTATGACAAGCTCGTGGAAGATGCCGAAGCAGCATCGTCCGCGGTGGGGCTGGGGCACGCCATCGCCGACCCGGATATTCGTTTTTACGACGGCACCCCGCTGGCGCGCGGCAGTGTGGAAAAAAATGGGCGGTTGGTCTGCAGCGAGTCACTGAACTACACAGATGAAGCAATGGTGCGCATCGCACAGTTGGGTGCAAGCCTACGAAAACTACGCCGGTTCTCGCTGAATAAGCCTCTGCCGGAACTGGTCGAGGACATCGCTACTGAGTTTGGAATTCGCGTAGAAGCAGCGGCTGGACAGTACGGTTCCGCTACCGCGATAACCAGGCCGACAACCGCACATCTGGATAGGTTTGTCGATATCGCTGCGACGTATTCTCAAAATATCTCGGACGATGTGACAGGGTTTTTGAACTATCTGGAATTCGCTGTCGAACACGATGATGGCTTGGAACGGGCACCTATGAACATGCCGGAAAACTGTGTCCAAATCATGACTATGCACAAGTCAAAGGGCTTGGAGTGGGAAACGGTTGCTGTTCCGGGCATCACCACTAGCAAGTTCGACAGAGTTGATTTGTCATCGTGGCTGACCAATTCAGTTCAGCTTCCTCCTGGCGCAATTACTCAAGTGGATCCGCTAACGGCTAGTGCAGAAACAACAGAGGATGCAACGCAGCTTGCAGCAGGCGATTGGGCTCCTGTCGCTGATTCTGTCGACAGCAACGCCCCCGAACTGGACATATCAGGCACCGATAACCAGACCGACCTCAACAAGGTGATCAAAGCCTACAAGGAAGAGCTGCGAGAAGTGGAGAGGGAAGAAAAACAGCGCCTCTTCTACGTTGCCATGACTCGCTCCGCGAAAAAGCTCATTGTCACTGCAAGCAGGCGGCCTAATCCGAGCTTGAAGAAACCCACCGACGTGTCGGCGGACTTCGCAGCCATCGCCACTCAATTCAGTGACTATGTGGTGTCGTGGACAGATGGGGAGGACCCTGAGGTAGAGGACACTGAAGTCGATTTGGACTGCGACACTGCGGTTGATGGGGTGGTCTGGCCCGTCGATACCCTGGGCAACCGCCGAGATAGTGTGCAGCGAGCAGCCGAAAGCGTCATGCGCTACATGGGCGAAGACCAGGATGAGCGCCCCATTGCAGGTGACCTGTCTGAGGTATGGGAAACGGAAACGACCATTCTCGTGGATGAAATCCTTCGAGCTAAGGCCGCGGAGATTCATCTACCAATGCCGACAAGCATGTCCACTAGCGAATACCAAGCGATGATTGCGGATCCGGTCGCGTTTGCTCGTCGGAAAGCACGCCCGGTGCCGTTTAAGCCAAACCGATTCGCGCGCCGAGGTACGGCATTCCACGCTTGGTTGGAGAATCGCTTCGGTGCACACAGTCTGCTGGACGATGAGGATCTCTTCGGGGATCAACTGGATGACTTCCTCGGCACAGAACAAGTCGCGTCCGAACGCGAACTGGAGAAATTGAAGGCGAACTTCGAGGCATCTGTGTGGGCTGACCGCACGCCAACGCATGTAGAGGTGCCGTTTGAAATTGCCATCGGGCAGAGGCGGGTCGTCGGCCGAATCGACGCGGTGTTTAACGACAACGGGAAGTGGAGCGTCATTGACTGGAAGACAGGCCAGATGCCGCGCGGAAAGGAAAGGGAAGTAGCGGCGCTACAGCTGGCGATTTACCGCCTGGCGTGGTCGGATAGGCTGCGCGAGATGGGAATGGAAACTGCCCCCGAAGACATTGAAGCCGGGTTCTTCTACGTTTCGGCAGGACGGACGCTAATACCAGATGAAGCGCTACTGCCAAGCAGGATAGAGTTAGACAGGAAAATGCGCGAGCTGATTGGATAATCATCTACGTATGTAACTGCCGCGTGGCCGTGGCCAGTTATCCAGGTGAAAGCAGCAGTTTGTATGCGCTATTTTTCACCGGGAGGAGTTTTCATGAAAGGCAGGCGAGGAGCGGTTGCGTAATCCAATTCGGAAATCTTCGGGATACGAAACCGGGCTCAATGATCTTCCCGGGCATGCACTGCTGGGAGTCATTGGCCTGCCTGAGTCCGCGCCGAAGAATCCTTGGCGGCTAATCATACGTCGTTTGAACTACGCCGTATTTTTGCTGCTGATTGCATCCGTCGTGGTCTACTACGACCGCAACGGATATACGGAGCCTCTCACCTTCATCGATGCGGTGTATTACTCGGCTGTCAGCCTGTCGACGACGGGTTACGGTGACATCACGCCGGTGACACAGAGGGCTCGATTACTCAATATTTTGATCATTACGCCACTGCGCGTGGCCTTCCTTGCTCTCTTGGTCGGTACTACTCTGACCGTTTTGACCCAAGAATCTCGGAAAACCCTGCAAATTCAGCGCTGGAGGAGACAGTTGCGCAACCACACCGTCGTTATCGGATACGGCACCAAGGGTCGTTCTGCCATTGCAGCTCTTCTCGCGGACGGCGTAGATCCGGCAGAAATCGTTGTTATTGATACGGACAAGGAAGCACTCGATCACGCTTCGAATCAAGGCTTGGCGACGGTGCATGGGTCGGCTACCAAATCCGATGTGCTGAAGTTAGCTGGTATTCAGCGTGCCCGCTCTATAGTCGTTGCACCGAACAAAGATGACACAGCGGTGCTGGTCACGTTGTCGGTCCGTGAGTTGGCGCCGGGTGCCTCAATTGTGGCCTCGGTGCGTGAATCAGAAAACCGCCACTTGTTGACGCAGTCAGGTGCAGACCAAGTGGTTATTTCTTCTGAAACCGCCGGCCGAATGCTGGGGCTGGCCACGGTGACTCCTTCGGTGGTTGAGATGATGGAAGACCTCCTGAGCCCGGATGAAGGATTCTCTGTTGCAGAGAGGCTGGTCACCGAAGAGGAAATCGGTGCCAGCCCACGGCACCTCGCGGATATTGCACTCGGCGTGGTGCGCTCGGGTGAGCTGTACCGAATTGATTCACCGGAGTGTGAGTCGGTGGAGCCAGGCGACCGGCTGCTGTACGTCCGCCGTGTCTACAGCAATGACGAATAGCACTCGACCAGTTTAAAAATGGGGTCTAACAACTTTTGACTTACTCAGAGGCGGATGTGAACAAACCGGATTATCTAGCTGGGCTGGATCCAGACCAGCGCGAGGCAGCAACGGCTCCGATGGGGCCGGTGTGCATTCTTGCTGGAGCCGGTACAGGTAAGACCCGAACAATTACTCATCGCATCAAGTACCTCATTGACCAGGGGTTTGTGCAGCCGCAGAAGGTATTAGCGGTGACATTTACCTCGCGTGCAGCAGGGGAGATGCGCGACCGCCTGGCAAAGATGGGAACGCCTGGAGTCCAGGCGCGTACTTTCCACTCGGCAGCTCTTCGCCAGCTGCGCTACTTCTGGCCCCAAGTCGCCGGTGATATGCCCTGGCAGCTGTTGGATGACAAGAAATTCCGTGTCGTCGCCCAAGCAGTACGCCGGGTGGGCCTGGACACCTCCAAGGAAACGATCCGCGATGTCATGGGCGAGATTGAGTGGGCGAAGGCCACTCTGGCCGGTGCGGATCAGTACCAGGCCGCGCTGCGGGAGCATGGGCGCACGGCACCTCTGTCTGCGGAAAAAATTGTCGATTGCTATCACGCTTACGAGGACATAAAAACCACTCCTGACGGGCTATTGCTTGACTTCGACGACCTGCTCATCCACACCGCCGGTGCGATGGAGAATTCCCGTGCAGTGGCGGAGGAATTCCGCAACCAGTATCGGTGCTTCGTCGTCGATGAGTACCAGGATGTCACCCCGTTACAGCAGCGAGTTCTCAACGCCTGGCTGGGAGACCGTGACAACCTCACAGTTGTCGGGGACGCCAACCAGACGATCTACTCCTTCACAGGGGCGACTCCGCAGTACCTAATGAACTTCTCTCGGGACTACCCGGAAGCCACAGTTGTCCGCCTGCAGCGGGACTACCGATCGACCCCACAGGTCGTCGAGCTGGCCAACAATGTCATCGGCCGTGCGCAGGGGCGTATCGCCGGCTCGCGGCTGAAGCTGATTGGGCAGCGTGAAGACGGCCCGGAGCCGACTTTTAACCAGTACGACGATGAGCCGATGGAAGCTCGCGCGACCGCGCGCAGCATCAAGCGACTTATCGACGTGGGTACGCCGGCATCGGAGATTGCCGTTTTGTACCGCATCAACGCACAGTCCGCAGTTTTTGAGCAGGCTTTGTCCGAGGTAGGAGTCGCCTACCAGGTTCGTGGCGGGGACGGTTTCTACCAGCGTCCCGAGATCCGCGATGCCATCGCTGCACTTGTGCGAGTTTCCCGTTCCTCACGGACTGTTCCGACATTGCAGGGCACGAATCTGTTGGATTTGGTCAAGCAGGTTTTCGCGGGTCTTGGCATGACTGACCAAGAGCCGGAAGGCGCTGGTGCCAGGGAACGTTGGCAGTCACTACGCGCCCTATTTGACCTGTGTAAAGACATCGTTCATGCCAACACCGAGGTCAATATCCAGGCGCTCCTCGGCCAATTGCACACCCGGCAGCAGGCCAAACATCCACCGACGCTGGATGGCGTGACGCTGGCTAGCCTGCATGCAGCCAAGGGGCTGGAGTGGGATGCGGTGTTCCTCGTTGGGCTTACCGACGGTTCGCTGCCTATCCAACATGCGCTGAATAAATTCGACCGTTCTCCTGCGCAGGGGGCGGAAGCCATCGAAGAAGAGCGCCGTCTGTTCTATGTCGGCATTACTCGAGCCCGCGAACATCTGGAGCTATCTTGGTCATTGTCGCGGACAGAAGGCGGCCGCAGGTCACGTCGCCGCACACGATTCCTCGATGAACTCGACATTGATGTCTCTGACTACTCGGCTGAGGCACAGCGAAGCTCAAGGAGCTCTAGTTCCCGCAGTAAGCGTCAGCAGTCCAAACAGTGCAAGGGCTGTACTAAGCCATTGCACACCGATGCCGAGCGGATCTCAGGGCGTTGTGAAGAGTGCCCAGTCAGTGCGGATCCTGCACTACTGGAAGCATTGCGTGCATGGCGCTTGGAAATGTCGAGGGAAATGACGGTCCCCGCATTCGTGATCTTCTCCGATGCGACCCTTCTGGCCATCGGTGAGCAGCAGCCGACTACGCCGGAGGAACTTCTGCAGATTCCCGGAATTGGAGAAGCGAAGCTCAATCATTTCGGCGAAGGCATCTTGGGAATCGTCAATTCTTTCGTGAATTCCTAGTCAGATTCTGCTCAAGGCACTTCGAATTACATGAACTGCATATGCGAGTTGCCATGACCACACACTGGGCACTGCGGGTGGGGAGCAACAGTAGTGCGGGTGATATCGAGGCTTTCCAGATCTATGCGCACCTCCGTTGCACATAGATCTGAGAGATCCGGCCGCCGCAGCTGCCCAACCAACAGTGGCACCGCTGTGTTCAGCCATTCCGGTGCGGCCACGGGCGTAAAAGTGCGAAGCTGTAGCGCAATCAGTGCCCGGACGGGGTCGTGGTCTCGTCGATAAGCTTCGAAACACATCGAGCAGGGCCCTTGACCTGGTTGAACAAGCGGCCCAAGAATCAGTGCCCCATCGCGGAAATGCGTGTGCAGATGCTCAATTCCACGATGAAACAGAGCGCGAACCAAGGGCATGCTCGGTACTTCCATGCCCGTGACCACCGCGAGCCCGATCTCTTCCGGTGTGGATTGAGATATTTTTAGCGTCGCATTGCGAGTGGGCGACATTGCCGTCGTCCAACTACCACAACCCGTGCGACGAAGCTCCTTTAAAAGTCCGGTGCGCAAGCTGTCCCGACCGATCAGCGTAATCCTCCGCCGTGTCGGTGGTTTTTGGACCAGCGCGGCTCGGTGAAGGTCGGAGATAAGTGCGGTAATGAACTGCGGTGACAGTTTGTCGTGACTGTCAGTAAAGGCCTCGCTTAAGGTGCTACCTCTATGAGCTGCAAGAAGCGCCGAGAAGACAGGCCCCGGCGGGGTGCCGTCGGAAAGCGGCAGAATCATGCTGCGCTCCGGTTCCACGCCGAACTGAATCCGCGCGCCTGGGCGCATGACAATCGGTACCTCCGGCCGCAGCGCGTAGTCCGTGGCAGGCGCGGCAAGTGTTTGTGCAGCGGGTGCGTGCGAACCTATTACGCCAGCCGTACCATCCCGCCCCCGAGACGTATCCCTGTATTCCCCCATAAAAATATCTTTTACCCCGGGGCCAGCTTTTACGCAATCGCAGCGCAGAGCATATACGCTTAAAAAGCATGAGCACCAAGCGACCTGAGTACGGCCCGGATGTTGAGGTTCGGCGCTCGAAGCGCCGCCGCCGTACTGTGTCCGCCCGCGCGGAGGGAAACCGGATCATTGTCATGGTTCCGGACGATCTCAGCGCCGCTGCGGAAAAACAGCAGGTCAATGAAATTGTTGCGCGAGTGCGGAAGAAAGTTGGCAGCAACCTGGATAATTCCGAGCTGGAGCGCCGCGCACGGCTGCTCTCTCGTACGGTGCTGGAAGATCGCCCGCGGTTCGAGTCAATCAAATGGGTCAAGAACATGTCGCGCAGGTGGGCATCCGTCACCGGCGGTGTCGATAGTCCTGGGCGCATTCGCATTTCGCACAGGCTTGCCGACGTCCCGGGGTACGTCCTCGACGATGTCATTGTGCACGAACTGGTGCACACTTTCGTCGACGGTGGTCATACCGAAGAGTTCTGGTATTGGGCGGCAAAAGCCCCGTACCACGAACGGGCACGGGGCTATTTAGAGGCGTATCAACGCTGGGGAACCCAGAGCTAACTCGCTACTTATCGTCGTCGGCGTCACTGTCGTTGCCCTCAGCCGCGCGCTTTTCGGCCTCTTTGCGCAGCTGCTCTTCAAGCTCTGCGATCGGGTCGAAGTCATCGTTTTCCGAGCCGCCAAGAACCGAATCAATAAAAGCCGCGGGTTCATCCAAATCCTCTGCCACGGGCAGGAAGTCCGGGTGATCCCAGACCTTGTCGCGTCGCTCGATGCCCACAGCGGTGGTCAGACGGTGCCACAAGTTGGTTGCCTCACGCACCTTGGGGGATCCGAGGTCAATGCCGGTGGCCTTCTCCAGCGCCTGTTCAGCACCTTCGGTGGCGCGGCGACGACGCCAGGCTTCATCCAGCTGTGCGGCACCCGATAGACGCTCACCGAGGGCATCGGTGACAACCATGTCCACCCATCCCTCGACCAGTGCTAGCAGCGTCTGGAAACGAGTACGAGCATTCTCGTTACGAGAACGAATCTTCGGGCTCAGATCCATATTCTGCAGCTCGCTCATAGCCTCCTGCATACGCTGCGGATCCTGCATGTTCTCAATATCCAGACCGCGGGCGGCCTCTTCAATCGCCGAGTAATCGATGACGATGCCGGCAGCGTACTCCTCGACAGAGGAAATCATGCGTTCAGCCAGCCATGGCACGCGGTCGAAGAGACGTTGGTGGGCAGCTTCGCGGGCAGTGGCGTAGATAAACAGATTGCGCGCTGGAACCTCGAGTTCCTCCGCGAGAGCGACGAGATGCGTTGGCAGCAGTACCGCCGCACCAGTGGTGTGTAGCGGCAGCCCGAGGTCAGAACCAGTCAGGCTCGTCTGTGCCAACTCCGCCAGCGCATTTCCTAGCTGAGTACCGAAACTCATCGAGTTCATCTGGCGCATGATGCCCAGCATCGGCCCCATCATCTCGCGAGCTTCCTCTGGAACACCCTCGAGGGAGGCATCACTCATGCGGCTGGCGACGGGATCGACAAGGCGAGTCCATGTCGACTTGGTGTTCTCCAACCACTGCAGGCTATTCCACGCTTCTACGCGGTTGACACCAGCCGGCAGGGAGGTGACATCATCTAGCCACAGTTCGGCCAGGCGCAAGGAGTCAGTCAGCGCTTCGCGGGCCGAGTCCTTCACCGGAGCCGGGTTACCAAGACGGGTCCGCGCAACGCGCTCGGCCGCATCGTAGTTGACAGGGCCAGAGTTAGACTCCTGGAATCGCTGCCCCATGCCGGAGAACATCTCGCCGAACTGGTTGAGAATATCGCCCAAGTTCGGCTGGTCCCCCTTGCCGGAGGCGCCGCTGCCGGGCTGCCCGGGGCCGCCGAAACCGAAGCCACCGGCGCCGCCCATGCCACCGAAGGGAAACCCGAAGAAACCGAAAGGACCGCCCTGGCCGCCCTGACCGCCCTGACCGGAGTCATTGTTGCCAGCGTCGTCGCGATCGTCATCATTGTCGTTCGGACCAAAGCCAAATCCGTTAGAACTCATGCTCCCACCGTACCGGGCAATGACCCGCGTGAGTACTTAAAAGCACCACTTTATTGGCAACTTCGCGCCCAGCGAACACACACGGACAAGATTCATCAGGTGTCCAGTAGGCAGATAGCGAGAATGTAGGGTGTTATTTGTGAATCGTCGTACCCAAACTCTTGTTGCGGGCGCTGTGCCCATCGCCGCGTTGGCAACTGTGCTCTCGCTGCCAACGCTGACAGTGCCCTATGCCGCGCAGGGGCCTGGCCCGGTCTTCGATGTCCTCAGCGATGTCGAGGGCAAGAGCATTATCTCGGTCAGTGGCAGTGCTGCGGACTCCGAACGCTCTAAGGGCACGCTGGATATGACAACCGTCGCAGTCAGACATAACCTGACATTGCCGCAGGTCATTGGCCTGTGGTTCGATCGTGACAACGATATCGTCCCTATTGAGGCGGTCTTCCCTCCGGGCCAGAGTCAGGACGAGGTGGAAGAGGAGAACAAGGCTGCATTCACCGAGTCGGAGGCCAACGCCACTTCCGCTGCGCTGGCACATCTCGGGTTGCCGATGGAAGTCACCGTCGCCTACACAGTGCCGGATAGTCCCGTCGATGGGCGACTGCATGAAGACGATGTGATTCTCGCCGTGGATGGGGTGGCCGTAAGCAAGCCCGAGCAAGTCAAGGCGATTATTGCCGGACGCAACCCGGCCGATACTGTCACGTTGAGGGTCAAGTCTGCGACCGTCGACAAGCAGAAGACTGCTAAGGGCGAGGACTCTGACCCCGAGAAAGCCGTCGATATTTCTGTGACACTGGCGGAAAATCCGCATCAGAAGAATGCCGCGCTGCTCGGCGTTGGGATGGGGGCGCAATCCGCGGACGACACCAAGGTTGAGTACCAGCTCAGCGGCATTGGAGGTCCGTCTGCGGGTCTCATGATGACGCTCGGAGTGATTGACAAGCTGAGTCCAGGCGATTTGACCGAGGGGCAGCACCTCGCTGGCACCGGCACTATTGACGCTGCCGGCAACGTGGGCGAAATCGGTGGCATTACACACAAAATCTCGGCCGCCCGAGATGAGGGCGCCGAGATGTTCTTCGTGCCAGAAGGCAATTGCGCAGAGGCTGTGACTGCCGACCGCGGCGATATGAAGTTGGTAAAGGTCTCTATGCTTGACGACGCGCTTGCGGCAATCGAAAAGCCGGAGACCGCGCAGACCTGCTCGTAGTTTTTGCCGTAGTCCCTACGAGCAGCTACTAGTTTCAGCTAGTTCTTGCTGAAGGCCTCGAAGTTTTGCTGAGACTGCCATTTATCAATCTCTGCAGCCGTTGCGCGCAACTGCGGGTCAAATTTGAGGTAGGCCTTTGTCTCGCGCGCAATGAGCCCGGACAGGACAATCAGACCGATGAGGTTCGGTAGCGCCATCAGACCGTTGAGAGCCGAGGCGACGGACCAGACGGTTTCCAGATGAGTAACAGCGCCGACGAAGACTACGCAGGTGAAGACCGCACGGTAGAGACCGGTGCCGCGGCGACCGACCAGGGACTCGAATGCGCGCTCACCGTAGTAGGACCAGCCCAGCATGGTGGAGAATGCGAAGAAGACAACCGACAGCGTGACGATTGTGCCACCCCAGTGGCCAGGCAGACCGCGGGAGAATGCCTCAGCAGTCAGAGCGCCAGTGTCGACGTTGCCATCCTGCCAAACACCGGTGCTGATGATAACCAGGCCGGTGAAGGACACGACGATGATGGTGTCAATGAAGGTCTGAGTCATGGAGACCAGACCCTGACGAACCGGGTGAGTGGTCGATGCGGCGGCAGCGGCGATAGCACCGGAACCCAGGCCCGACTCGTTGGAGAACAGGCCGCGGGCAACACCCATCTGCAGGGCGAGAATCAGCGTGGATCCTGCGAACCCACCAACGGCCGCGGTGCCGGTGAAAGCATCGGTGAAGATGAGCTTGAAGGTCTCGGGCAGCGCCGAGACATTGGCGACGAGCACCCACACGGCCGCACCGATGTAGAGCACAATCATCATCGGCACAAAGCCGGCGGTGATGCGGCCAATCGACTTAATGCCACCCATCAGCGCCGCACCTACCAGGATGAACATGATCATGCCGGAGAGCGTCGGATCGATGTCGAAGCTGTTTTCCAGGTTCGAGGCCACGGCGTTGCCCTGGGTCAGGTTGCCGATACCAAACGCTGCCAGCGCAGCGAAGACGGCGAAGAGAATGCCCAGCGTCTTACCAAAACCATTCGGGATGGCCTTGCGCAGGTAGTACTGCGGACCACCGGACTGTTCGCCAGCTGCATCGACCTGACGGTACTTCACGCCCAGGAATGCCTCGGAGTACTTCGATGCCATACCTAGCAGGCCGGTCACCCACATCCAGAACAGCGCACCGGGTCCACCCAGGCCGATCGCGGTAGCGACACCGACAATGTTGCCGACACCGACTGTTGCCGCGAGAGCCGTCGCAAGCGCCTGGTAGTTGGTGATATCTCCCTCGGCGTCTTCGTCGTTACGGTCGATGAGTCCGAGGCGCAGTGCCGGGCCGAGTTTGACCAGGTGAATTGCACCCAGGCGAATGGTCAAAATGATTCCGGTGCCGATCAGCGCGGGGATCAGGAGATACGGACTCCAAATAAAACTATCCGCCGCTGAGGCAAAATCGCTGAAGCTTTCCATGCTGTGGAACTTTACTGGTAGAAAGCCTAAATTCGATCATTAATTTCTCAGAAAATGATTATTGTGCTACTAATTCGCCACAAGTGGGGGTAAACACATTCCGACGAAAGCAAAAACTATTCCGCCAATCAGTGTGAGAGCAAGGTACCCACATGCCCTCCAAAAGTGTTGGTTCTTAAGGCGTACGATCTCTCCGGCGAGTGTGGACCACGTCGACAGGCCGCCGGCGAAGCCAATCATTACCGTCGCATAGGCCAGAGCAGGCGTCATGCCATTGCTTACCGACGTTCCCCGCGACCACACCACAGCAGCGACACCGGCGACGAAGCAGGCAATCATATTCGCGGTCCACGTTCCGGGCAGTTTGGAATCAGCCCACTTCACCGCAAGTTCGGCCAGCGCATAGCGCAGCGCTCCACCTACTGCCGCGCCAACTGCGATAGCGAGGATGGCAGAGAGTGCCGAGGAAAAAGAGCCGAGGAGATCGCCGGTCATTCCGCGACCTCCCGTGCGCACTTGGTGCCCAACCAGTAGGCGAGAGGGCAGCACAGCAGATGAATAAGTCCGACGCTCACAATCAGTACGACTGACGTGTCCGCTTGCACCAACAAGAGAATGACAAATGCGGAGAAAGTGGTGAAACCGCCACAAAAGCCAGTACCGCAGAAAGCGGAAAGCCGAGGATTAGCAAACGCGATACTGCTGACCAGGCCGAAGAGAAAGCAGCCCAACAAGTTGATGACAGTGGTCGAAACTGCGCTAGTTCCCGAGCTCACAATCGCATCGATTGCCGCGCCGAGCAGAAAGCGACTTACCGCGCCAATAGCGGCACCGCCGGCGACAACCAGGGCCATGAGAACCTGCGCCCGTCCTGCTGATGGCAGTTTCGCAACGACAGATTCCTCATTCACGGTGAAAACGCTAGCACAGTGGCGAAAGGGGAGGTAGGCGCCGACAATTCGGAATCTTTCACCAGGAGGTGTTCCCGTCGGCACGCGACAATCTACCTACTGCACCCTATTGCAGGGGCGAGTTTGCCTTACCGAGTGGTTCTTGCCATGCGCGCCGACCCTAAAACGGGGACACTGGGGAAGAGGAAGCGCATTTAAATCCGGTTTCCCCATTCCGGCCGGCTCGTCGGCGGTGAAATCGGTGGTTGCGCAGTTCGCCGATTCAGCAGGAGGATACCCACAATGGCTCATGAGCGCGCCGGGCAATTGGCCCAGCCATCCGACCTTATCGATGTCGCGGAACTGGTCACTGCTTACTACACAAAGCACCCGGACCCGAATAACCCCGACCAGAAGGTCGTCTTCGGTACTTCCGGTCACCGCGGTTCCTCCCTCGACGGCGCTTTCAACGAAGACCACATTCACGCCACCACTCAGGCCATCGTGGATTACCGCAAGGGCCAGGGCATTGAAGGCCCGCTCTACGTCGGTCGCGATACCCACGGCCTGTCCGAGCCGGCAATGATTTCCGCCCTCGAGGTGCTCACGGCCAACGGCATCACCGTGATGGTTGACGCTCAGGATCGCTACACGCCGACTCCGGCAGTCAGCCACGCGATTCTGACGTACAACCGCGACGTGGAGGGAGGTCCGACGGGGAGTAGCGCCGCGCGTGCCGACGGCATCGTGATTACCCCTTCCCACAATCCGCCACGGGATGGTGGTTTTAAGTACAACCCGCCGACCGGTGGTCCGGCGGACGCGGATGCGACGGACTGGATTGCAGCTCGTGCTAATGAATACTTGGCTAAGGGCCTGGATGGGGTTAAGCGCCAGCTGGTGGATAAGGCCGGAGACCTCGTCGTAAAGCACGACTACCTCAACGCATACGTGTCGGACCTGCCGAATGTTGTCAACCTCGACGCCATCCGTGATGCCGGCGTGCGTATCGGCGCCGACCCAATGGGTGGTGCGTCGGTGGATTACTGGGGCGCAATTGGCGATGCACATAACCTAAACCTGACCGTGGTCAATCCGCTGGTTGATGCGACCTGGCGTTTTATGACGCTGGATACAGACGGCAAGATTCGTATGGACTGCTCCTCGCCGAATGCGATGGCGTCCTTGATTGGTAACCGCGATAAGTTCGACATCTCCACCGGCAATGACGCGGACTCCGATCGCCACGGAATTGTCACACCAGACGCGGGTCTAATGAACCCGAACCACTACCTGGCCGTTGCCATTGACTACCTCTTCGCACACCGTCCGGGCTGGTCGCAGGAGACCGCGGTCGGTAAGACGCTGGTGTCTTCGTCGATGATTGACCGCGTCGTTGCCAATTTGGGCCGCAAGCTCGTGGAAGTTCCAGTCGGTTTCAAGTGGTTCGTCCCGGGTCTGCTCGGCGGCACCATCGGCTTCGGCGGTGAAGAATCCGCTGGTGCATCGTTCCTGCGTCACGACGGAACTGTGTGGTCTACCGATAAGGACGGCATCATCCTGGACCTCCTGGCCAGCGAGATCAAGGCCGTGACCGAGAAGACTCCATCGCAGCTCTACGCAGGACTCGCCGATAAGTACGGTGCCCCGGCTTACGCCCGCACCGATGCGGACGCAACCCGTGAGCAGAAGGCAATCCTGAAGAAGCTCTCGCCGGAGCAGGTCAAGGCCGACACCCTGGCAGGGGAGACCATTACAGCCAAACTGACTGAAGCACCGGGCAACGGCGCTGCGATTGGTGGCCTCAAGGTGGTTACGGAGAACGCTTGGTTCGCGGCACGTCCGTCGGGCACTGAAGATAAGTACAAGATCTACGCGGAGTCCTTCAAAGGCGCGGATCACCTGGCACAGGTTCAGGCTGAGGCACAGGACGTGGTTTCGGCAGTTCTGAACGGGTAATCGGTAACCATTGGGCTAGCTGTAAACAGTTAGCCTGTACTAACATTTCTGTGTATGAAGAATTTCGTAGGCGTGGTGGCACGATTCGGCCTGGCTGCAGTTTGGTTGTACTCGGGTCTTATCAAACTACTGAACCCGCTGGAATCGCGTCAGGCAGTTCAAGCTTATGAGCTGCTGCCGAGCGATTTGGTGCCGATGGTAGCGGTTGCGCTGCCCGCTTTCGAAGTTATCCTCGGACTCCTGCTGGTATTGGGGCTTTTCTTGCGCCCGGTAGCGGTGTTGTCTGGCGCGCTCTTGCTGGTGTTTATCGGCGGCATTATCTCGGCGTGGGCGCGCGGCCTGCAGATTGACTGCGGTTGCTTTGGTGGCGGTGGCTACGACGAGAACGCTGACGCGGTTTCATATCTAAAGTCAATCGCCCGAGACATCGGTTTTCTGGCCTTGGCTGTATTTGTGTACGTGTGGCCGTGGAAGAAGTTTGCCATTTACGCCTAGCCCGCTGGCTAGAGGGGAAGCCTAGGGGATAGGCCAGGGGAATGGGGCAAGGTGATGGGGCCTAGCGATGCGGCCTAACAACCATTTCCGTTTTCTCAGGCGCAATTGTGTCATTGGCAAGAAAACACCGCTATCGTAAGCGGTGTGAGTCAGAAGATTAAGAATCCAAATGAAAAGGGCAGTGGCTTCGTCGTCGGCCTGATTGCTCTTCTTGCTGTCGTTGCAGTTGTTATTGGTGGCGTTATCTACATCGGCCGGTCGCAGCCGATTGAGGGACTGCCAGATGAGGACGTCGACTTCTCCGTCGCACTCGACGGCGATGTCATCCGACTGAGCAAGGACGGCGCCGAAGGGGCTAAAACAGCCACGATTTTTGAGGACTTCTCGTGCCACTACTGTGCTCAGATGAGCGAAGAGGGCCACGATGATGAGCTCAAGGCGCTAAACGACGGCAAGCTTGTCGCTGAATACCGCACGCTGAACTTCCTGGATGGTCAGGAGAAGGAGCAGCGTGACGGTCACTCCACTCGCGTCTTCGCGGTTGCCCGCAAGATTGCTGAGACCGGTGATGCTCGCGCATATTGGAACTTCCGCACAATGATGATGGCTGACCAGCAGAACTCTGTCACGTGGAGCGATGATGAGTTGGCTGACCGTCTGGAGCAGCTCGGTGTTGCTGACGAAATTGTCAGCGAAGTCCGTTCCGGCATCGACACCACCGAGGCTAAGGCAAGCGCAAATGCCAACTTCGATGACCTTGAGAAGCGCTTGGGCAAGGTTTCCTCGCCGCACGTCTTTGTCGACGGCAAGGATATTCTGGAGAACATTTCCGGTGATGGCGGACTGGGGCAGTGGGTCAAGGTAGCCCTGCGCTAGGATCCGTGCACGCTCACACGATTCATCCTCGGTTCATGTTCGGCAGATCCACTCTGGGGCACTCGGCGAATACGTAAAAGAGTGTTCTACATGCGGATTTGGTGATACATGACAGTGCCATGTAGCCTTTGAGGAGTCCACAGCGGAGGGTGAAAGCCACTTCGATGTTGATTCTGGGGCTATGGCGCAGCTGGTAGCGCACCACACTGGCAGTGTGGGGGTCACGGGTTCGAGTCCCGTTAGCTCCACCAGTATGAAATCCCTCGGTCGTTATGACCGGGGGATTTCTTGTATCTACCCTGGTAGCGACTGGTTTCAGTCTACATGATTAATGTCCTGTTGTGGACTCGGATAGACTGGAATCTGGCACAAATCTGGCATATCTGGCACAAATCTGGCACGCCCGACATGACCACCACAGGCGGAAACAATGGCATTCGGCAGTATCCGAAAACTCAAGTCTGGAAGATTCCAGGCTCGCTACACCTACCGGGGGCAGGAGTGTAAAGCCCCGGACACTTTCAAAACCCGCGGCCTTGCTCAGGGCTGGCTCAATGAAGAAGAAAAGCTAATCAGTTTCAATGAGTGGACACCACCAGAGCAGCGCGCGGCGGAAGAGCAGCTAACGCAGCAGCGCCACGCCCTTACCGTGGAAGCATGGCTAGAGCAGTATCACGACGGCCTTACGGTCCGCGCGTCCACGCTGCAGATCTACCGGCGTACCGTCCGCAACCGCATTACCGACCCGCGACCACCTGGTGATGTGGACCCGGACATTACCCGGCTTGCCGGTATTCCCCTTGTGGAACTGACTAAAGCTGACATTTATTCGTGGTGGGACGGTATCGCCCGCGCTTATGACACCCCGGAAACTAACCACAAGGCCTATGTGCGGCTTAAAGCAGCGTGTGATGAAGCTCAGCGACGTGAGCTGATAGACCGTAGCCCGGTAGAGATCGCGGCGGCTAAACGGCGCAGGGAGCGGGAATTACCGTATCTGCCAACCACGGAAGAACTACATACCGTGGTGTCTGCAATGAAGCCGTCGTACAAGCTGCTAACCGTGCTGTGTCTGTTCCACGGCCTGCGTATCGGTGAAGCAATCGCCCTGGAGGTAGGCGATATTATTTGCGATGTACCGGTGCCGTATGCCCCCGGTACTCGATTCGGGTTAGGCAGAATGCCCAGCGGATTACACCGGACGGCGGTAGCACGTACATGCTGGTGCAAAAGCCTAAGAGTCAGGCGGGTAACAGGGAGGTCCCTTTTATGCCGTCAATGGTGCCGTTGTTGTGGGAGCACCTGGCTAAGCATGTTGCCCCGGACCCGGTGGCCCTTAATCTGGCTGATGAGCTCGGTGGTGGCACACGCCCGGCGCGATTGCTCACCACCACCGGGGCGGGCGAAATTGTTATGGACACGTCTTACCGGTCGGTGCTGGATCGTGCTACTAAGCGGGCGGGTGTGTCTGAGCGGATTAAACCGCATTCGGGGCGGCGCTGGTTGGTGACCCGGCTTGCGGAAGAGGGTGCGCATGTAAAAGAGATTGGCCGCATTCTCGGTGATGATGATTTGAGTGTGATTATGGGCATTTACATGCAGGTTCGGGCTGAGCGGACAACGGAGCTTATGGACGTGGTGGACGTGTCGGTTACGGCGGCGCGCCGGGCAGGGCAGGAGTAGGGGCATGGCAAAAAAGAAAAGTGAGCGGTGGCCGGTTGATATTCTCGGGCGGCCTGTCGTGCGTGTAGTGCATGACGGTTTTATTATGGGCGACCTAAGCGCGGTGCCACGCACTGCGATAGGTGCGCGGGGCCGCAATGCTGACGGCCGTTTTGTGCTAGTACACACTAAGGCAGACCAGGGCGCGCATATAGACGGAAGTTTTGAGCACGGCGTTCCCCGTCTCGTTGGTGGCAGTCGAAAAGTGACCGGGCGGGATATGCGTCGGCAAATCCGGCTGGAATACGGTCGCAATAAGGACAGCACGCAGGTGTACATAGTTTTCCCACGCCAGCCGTTAAAGCGGGGTGAGCGGCACAGGGGCGCGTTGCCAGAACTTAGGATTAAGCAAGAGACTTTAGCCCCGAAGATTGCAGCGTTACAGAAAAAGCGGGTGCTGATTGTTGAGTATGCGCACTTGCGTGCAGCGCTTTCAATGTAGTGGGCTCTAGCACCCAGGGGTGTGCTAAGGTCTCGAAGTAGGAGATGTAGCCGTTATCTCTAGCACCACTGAAAGAACGGTTCAAAACTTCATGGTGCGACGTTTGAGCGTGTAGTGACTGGGCTTCTTCCTTTTGGGAGGAGCGGCGCGCTCCCCAGTTCCGGGAATAGGTTAATAACGGTAGATGGTAAAGACTCCATTACCCCTAGCGTCGAAAGTAGGCGCTTTGTAGTACTTCCTCTGATTCGTCGGAGGGCTACTACTCGTGCCTAAAACAGGTGCGGGGGAGAGGGTTTTACCCAATGACAGGCGTAGCAACTCGCGCCACCACGAAAACCACCACCGCAGCCGCCCGCGGCAAGCAGCTTAAGCCCCGGCTTATGGGCAGTGTAAAAGACGCTGCAGACCGCTGGGCAATCAGCGAGAAAACTATCCGGCGCATGGTCAACGCCGGGGAGCTCGTCGGCTACTATCCGACACCCCGCACCCTGCGTGTGGACATGCTCGAGCTGGATACCCTCATGGAGTCCCGCGCCACCCGCAAGGTGGTGGCGTAACAATGACTACCAACTACACCCCAGCCGATTCACTTGCCTACCTCAAGGAAAACGGGCTAATCGACGCGGCCATAGAAGCGCTGTACACACTCGCAGACGATATGAGCGCGTCCGAACAGGCAGACCTTGCGGTAACTGTCCTGGAAACCCTGCAGAAGATTATCGCGTATGAAGTTCGGGTACACCGGCTTGATACAGCCACGCACTACAGCAATGACATTCCCCTGCGTGTCACCGGGCTAGAGCCGTATGAAGAAGTCGATACCGACGGCGTGCGGCATACAGGAGTACGCCCGTTCACCACCTGTATGCACCCCAGTGGTGCGGTAACCCACCCGGCTATCGACAACGGCGGGGAGGTGGCGTAACCCATGGCTGAAAAGAATATCCCCGCGCCGGGCCAGCACGGGGACAATCAAGCAAGTTTCTACCGCCATACTAACCCAGTAGGGCAGGGAACACCTAGCGTGTGGGAGTCCTTTGCGGTACAAACACTTGCCTATCTTGTCTCCAGCACGGCGGAAACAGTGCAGTACGCTATCGCCCGGCGCGGTTTAACCGTGCAGGCGTTTCCTCGGTTGTATCAACCGGCGTTTGAGGTGCTGCTAGGTGGTGTCCTGGAGCTGCTGGAGACTGGCCGGGGCCAGGAGACTGTGAACATTGTGCAGTTCGGGCAGCGCCTGCATGAGCGGCAAGGCTCGGTAAGCGTCCGGGTAATGCAGCGGATTACCGGAAGTGATTGCTACAGCGACGGCAAGGCACTGTGTTTCGCTGAGCTTGGGCTGATTAATGTTGCGGCCTGCCTGCTGGTTGAACAGTCTGGTTTTGCGTCCCTGGTGCAGGCTCAGGCGGGTATCCAACGCTGCTTAGATGAAGCAACTTTGGTCGGTACTGGTGAAGTGGTGGACCGTGTTCTGTATGCGCAGTCAGCGGGGCAACGCACGCTGATTAACGGGCAGCAGGTCCGGGCTTACTCTCCAGCTCAGGGGGTGGCCTAATGCCTAAGATGACTGCAAGCGACGTGAAGCAGACAATGCAGCGCGCGGAAGCAACCGCGGATAGGGTCGGTGCGGATATTCCGCTGGACTCGGTACTAACCGCACAAGAGTGGGAGCAGCTGCATAGGGACGTATTCGACGGCTCAGACACGCTCGAGCACCTACGGGATTACGCCCGGGCTCACTATGTGCCACCGGTTGCATTCCTGCTTGTGACGCTGACAAGGATTGCGGCGGCAAGCTACCCAACTACCGTTAACGCTGGGCTGGGGCCCACGCCACTTAACGCCTATCTTGTGTTGGTCGGTGATTCCGGTATGGGCAAGGACTCGGTAATCAGTCGGTCTACTAAGGCCTGCTCACTGATCCGCACCAGTTTCCCGGAAGTGCTGGAAGAGCGGCCGCTAGGCTCGGGTGAATCGCTGGTATCCGCGTTTGTGCCACCCGCGCCGGGCAAAGATGACCCGGCCCCTAAACCTAACCCCCGGGTGCTGTTTACGGAGACGGAAATCAGCAACGCCGAAGCCTTGATGAGGCGCGACGGTGCCACACTTAGGCAAAACCTGCTGAAGCTCTACAGCGGTAGCACTGTCGGTAATGCGACGAAAAACAGTGTGGACACCGTAGCCGGGGGCACGTATTCCACCGGGCTGATTATCGGAGCCCAGCGGGGCAGGGTAGGGGCGCTGCTGGATAACCCCGATGATGGATTGCCCCACCGGTTCATGTGGACGGAGTTGCTAGATCCGAACGTGCCTAGCCAGTTGCCTAAGGTTGGGCCAGAGTTGGACGCGGTGCAATTCCCTAAGGCGGGAACAGCGATTCAGGCATGCGGTAAGGCAAGTAGCCAGGTGAAGCAGCGCAGTAGGTTGCGGCTCACTAAGGGCTATACAGGCGGGCTTGACTCGCACCTGTTGTTAACTCGGGTGCGTGTCGCTGCACTGCTGGCAGTGTTTAGAGGGCACGCGGAAGAGCACGGCTTTACCGATGATGATTGGCGGCGCGCGGGCGCGCTCGTAGCGTACTCAAAGAAAGTACGTGAGTCCTGTAACGAACGCCTGCAGACCTCAGCCGTGGTCAAGCAAATGACGCGTGAAGAATCGGAGTACAGGGCTCGCATGAATCACGTGTGCCAAAAGGTCTATGAAGCGTTGAAAGACAGCGACCAGGCGCGCGTAAGCAGGATCACTAATGCTTGTCGTAGGTATCGGGACGACGCGAAAGAAATGGTCACTGAGCTGATCGACGCTAAGGCTATTCGCTACGTCGATAAGCAGTGTTGGGTTATCGGTAAGGGTGAAGCATGGCGGGAATTCACTACCTCACTTAGTACCCCGTCCTAACCGTCCTATCCGACCTAACCCCAGGTAGGCGGTGGTTTCCAGTGTCCTAACCACCGTCCTAACCCGTCCTAACCTAGGACACGAAGATAGGACACCATAGGACACCACATAGGACACCAAAAAACGCCCTGACCAGCACATAGGACACTTAGGTCACCTAGGACAGGGGGGTAAGAAAAAGGACGTCCTAGGCGAAAGGGAGCAGCCCGGCGCGCCGGGCGGTCCTGTGGTGAAAGACCCTGGGGGCGATACCCTCCGTGAAGCTGGTCCCGGCCCCGGTGGCGTAGGTGTGAGGGCCGGTTACAGGTCTGGAGTTATATGCCCCAGGGGGATAACCCCCGGCCCCAGGACACATGGCCCCCGGTAGGCATAGGCGCTAGGGCTGTGCCTGACCGTGGGGATCCAGGCCCAGGGGGTGACCCCCTCCCCAGTCTGACCTGCCGGCCGGAGGGCATTGCTGCGCTGGTTATGTACGGGTTTGGTTGTTTCCGCACTTTTCCGGTGAGTGGCAGCAGATAGCAGTGTGAGACGGTTCAACACCACGCGAAAACGTTTGCGAAGTGAACTAGTATGAAAACATGATGGTTCACACCACAAACACACCTGAACAACAGGCCATTGAAACCAGACTCACCACAGCACTAACCACTATTGCGCGCCTGGCAGAAAACCTTAATGACTTAATCGGCGGTCATGGCCGTGTCGCTAGGTTCGGGGAAATCAGGCGGCGTAATCCACGCTCAACACCACCGTGCAATCTGTCTTGGCTGCAGTTGTCGATAGAGCTGCAGGACCTACTCAAGTGCGGCGTGCTGCAGGCGCGCGCTGACGGCGCTACAGGCGTTCCACGCGATCGCAGCGGTGAAGCACTTGCTTGGTGGCTAGCAGGCCACAGCAACCAACTAGCAGCCCTACAGTGGGTTACCTCGGCCCCGTGGTGGTCCCTGCGCTCGGGCAGCAACGGGGTTAGTTGGCTCGATGAAGTAGAGCTGTATGCCGATACCCTGCAGAACGCTATCAACCCACCCGAAAAGCACCCACCAGCAGGCAGCACGCTAGAGGTCGCAACCTGGTGTGATGTGTCTGCTACCTCGGTCCGCAATTGGCGGCGCGCTGGAAAACTACAAGGATTCTGGAACGGCAAAAAGTGGACCTACAGAACCAGTGACGTGCTGAGGGTGAAAGAAGAAATGGCGGCGCGCCAGGCGGGGTAGTCGGTGTTGGATAAGCCGGGCGTGCTGCAGTCTGCACCCGGTGTGCGGTCATCTTAACCGTGCAGGCCCCCGGGAAATCTTAGGGCGGTGGCTCGCCCGCGACTCTCTCGGCTCCTGGTGCTGGCTTGTCTCTCTCTCCTTGTGTTTTGTAGTGCTAATTAATGCGGTGGGGAGGTAGCCCTGGCGGTGCCCACGGCGCTAAAGGGCACTGCGTTGTTGCGGTACCTCCCCCGGCGGCTAGCGGTGGTGAACGGGCCCAAAAACAGGGGTCGGGTCGCTGCTAATCGGTGGCGGTTGCTGCAGGTGGCGGGCTGTTTTAAGGGTGTGGGTTGCCGTAAACTATCGGTGTCAAAACGTAAAGGGCATGTGAGGTGTTTGCATGAAGTTAGAAGCTGGTAAGTGGCAACTGCAGTTTGATGAGCTCACGGCGCTGATCCGGTCGCTGGAAGCAATGGAGCCTAAGCCTGCGAAAGAGATTGTGGCGGCGTATGCGCAGCGGGCGCGTGCGATTGAGGAGCTGGAGCGTTCCCCGTTTGGCAGGCGGTAGGTGGCTGGAGTGAATTTCACACCGGTGTGAAATTTGGGCGGCCCTGGCAGGTGTTCAGTTTTGAACCCGTGAAGCTGTGAATGTTAAGGATTTTAAAACTTTCAAGATTCGGCGCTGGTGACGGTGGCCCAATTGCCTGCTATTTAAAAGTTGTAAATATCTCGATGTGTTCCCGTGAACCTTGGTCATAATCCATAATTCTGGATTTTGAATTACAGGGTTACGCGGTGAGTGCGTGCCCTTTATTGGTTTCCTGGCAACCATGGCCGTAATGACCGCGGTTGCGCATGTGCTCGGAAGTGAGCGCCTGCACGGCCAATAATGACCGGGGTGGAAAATCCCAATTTGGGAATTGCGCGGTGTTGGTAATAGCTCCTGGGGTGTCGTGATTCGCTACCCCGTTGTGTCTTGGATGGATTGCCCGGATTCGGGCATAGGTTCACCCGTGCTACTGACTTATGCAAGGGGTCAATTTGACCCCTTGGTAACTCGGAAGAACTTCCGCGTGTTGGAGGATTCTCCATTATCCGCGCATAGTTTCCGTGCTGGCATTGCCGTGGGGTGGTGGTTCACCACCTTATAGCTCCCGTGTCTTGGGCTTATCGCGCGTTATTAACGCCAGAGTTAACACTTCATGTGTGGGGCTGCAGTATCGGTAGATTTACCGGAATAGCTTCCGTGCGTGTGTAGGGCTTAAGTTGGAATCACGACCTAAAACCCCTGTTCACAAACGCGTTCTAAGGCGTTGAACGACGGCAGCACGTACCCTAACACCCCTTAATCGCTTACAGGGCGTTCTACAGCACCGGCCCAACCAGCGATTATGTAAAAATCTCGTGATTCTTACACTTAGCGGGCTCGGGCCGGCCGCTTAATTCTCTAGTCGTTGTTGGTATCGCCCGGCGCGGCTTGGTGCGCGTCACGGGCGGCTTCAAGAGCCATTTGAACTTCCTTGTGTGTGTCACGGCCTGCGATACGGCTAAGCGTGTCGGTGAGGGTGTTCACGTGTTCAATGGTGAGCGGTACGCCCTCCTGGAGTTCCTCGGCTAGTGGGAGCTCGGGGCAGACGATACTCACGGTGAGTTCCTGCAGTTCTCGGAGCGCGTGGGCGGTGTAGCTGGACATAATTGTGTTGATCCTTTCTAGTTGGTTCGGCGGCTGTTTTTGGAAAATGTGGCACAAATCTGGCACGCCCGAACGGTTAATTTTTTCCGTAAGCCGTCTACCTGCGTAAAGGCTGCTAGTTTGTGAAGCCCCGTTAGCTCCACCAGTATGAAATCCCTCGGTCGTTATGACCGGGGGTTTTCTTGTATCTGCCCTGGGGTAGTGTGCTCGCCGTTTACCTCAATGATTGGTAATCCGTATGGCTGTAGCAACTTTGTCTGAACGGTGGAATACTGGGGGTATGGCACACAACGACTCCGTTATTCAGAAACTGTCCACCGAAGAATCCCTTGAGCTGCTGGCTACGCAGACTTTTGGGCGACTGGTTGTTCGTCGTAAAGACGATATGGACCTTTTCCCGCTGAACTACGTCGTTCATGAGGGGAGCATTTACTTCCGCACTGCCGAGGGGTCGAAGCTCTTTACTGTTTCTCTGAACCACGATGTTCTTTTTGAGGCCGACTTTGTTGACAAGGATGCTCAGAAGGCCTGGTCGGTCATCGTTAAGGGGGACGCAGAGGTTCTCACCTCCCGCGCGGATATTAACGCTGCAGATGAGCTGCCGCTGAAGCCCTGGCTGCCGACGTTGAAGTACAACTACGTGCGCATTACCCCGAACGATGTTTCGGGTCGCCATTTCCACCTCGGTGAGGAGCCGAATCGCTACGAAGTGTAGCCGCGGCATATGGCGCTTTTGCTTGACGACGGTGGGGTCCGTCGTGAAGCAAAGCTTGTAGCGTGCAAAGGCAGCTTTTAGCGACTGAGCACCGCCGTTAGCTGTTTTTTTAAAATTGTTGGGTTAAATTACCCAAAAGCGCCCTAAGTGAGATTCAACCCGTTACAGTCGCAAATGTGACGTGCACCATAGAATCGACCGATGGGGTGCCAGCGCAGCCCGATGTGCGCAGGCAGTCTCCACGTATGCAGAAGATCGTAGATGAAGCGCGCGCGATGCTGCGCGAATCGGGCTGGAGTGCTATCAGCATGCGCCGCCTAGCGGCGCGGCTCGATGTGAAGGCGCCATCGCTGTACAAGCACATCAGCGGTAAAGAAGAGCTCCTTCAGCTGTTGCTGACCGAGAGCCTCGAGAATCTGGGCAAGCGTATTCATGCTGCCATTGATGAGGAATGCACTTCGGCGTCTCTGCTGCAGGCGTACCGCCAGGCAGTTCTCGACGATCCGCATGGTTACCGGCTGATGAGTCGCACTAATTTCGTGAATGTCGTCTCGCCTTCGTCGTTGGATGCCTGGATTCGCGATGCATTCATTAAGGTTGCCGGCGATGAGCCTAAGGGATTGGCTATGTGGGCGTTCGCCCACGGTTTGGTGACCGCCGAGCTCGTCCAGGATGGTTCACCTGCGCTGGAACCCAGCGCTGAAGCCGGTGCGGCAGACAGCTTGGCCGCAGTTGGGGCTATTTGGGACGCTGGCGCGGAGGCCTTCTCTTAAGGGGTTTGCTGCTCTGTCCGGGACGCTAGATCGGTGGCCCGGGGCAGTAGCCTAGCGCCACCAGGAATCGGCCGGTCCGGGCGGGACGGCTCGCTTGTGCCGGGAAATGGAGTAGAGGTGCTCGATTCGCGCGGCATCCTCATCTGAGACAGCCTTGCCTTCGAGGTAGTCGTCGATGGCGGTATAGGTCACCCCGAGCGCAACTTCGTCGGGAAGCGCAGGGCGGTCTTCTTCCAGGTCGGCCGTCGGCACCTTCTCCCACGTACTGGCTGGTGCGCCGAGGTGACGGAGTAAGGCCGCGCCCTGGCGCTTGCTCAGCCCCTGCAGCGGGACGAGGTCGCAGGCGCCGTCGCCGTGCTTGGTGTAGAAGCCGGTGACCGCCTCCGCGGCGTGATCTGTGCCGATGACCAAAGCGCCGTCAACACCCGCCACTGCGTACTGGGCAATCATTCGCATGCGGGCCTTAATATTTCCCTTGTTGAAATCGCTGATAGCGCTGCCGGCCAGGGCATCGGTGACCTGGGTGGTTATCGCGGCGGTGGCCGGTGCGATATCGATAGTTAGCCTTTGGTCAGGCTGAATGAATTGCAGTGCCACCTGTGCGTCGTCCTCATCGGCCTGGACGCCGTGGGGGAGGCGAATGGCAATGAAAGTGGCATCCTCACCGCCGTCGCGAAGCTTTTCGACGGCCAACTGCGCTAGACGCCCGGCCAGCGTGGAGTCTTGGCCGCCAGAAATTCCGAGCACGAATCCCTTGGCGTGCGCGGTGCGGAAATAATCGCAGAGAAAATCGACTCGGCGGCTGATTTCCTCGGCGGCATTGATGGTGGGCTGGACGTGGAGGTCGTTAATAATCTCCGACTGGAGGGGATGCGGGAAATCCTGTGTGCCTACTGGGGTCATGAGCCTCACTCTACCGCTAGTTCCGGACGGGAAAAGGGATGATTTTCCTGCCAGAAGAGTGCCAAAACTCTCATCTTTATCGAGTAAGTGCTGTTCGGATAGGGGGTCTTTGCCTGGACGGTGGCAAGATTTCCAGCGTGAGTACAACCGAACAGAATAAGACTGGACCGAACCGGGAAACCACCACATCTCGGTCGATAGCCGTGGCTATCATCGCCGCTCTGGGCGGCCTCCTCTTTGGTTACGACACCGGTGTCATCTCGGGCGCGCTGCTGTATATCCAGCGCTCTTTTGAGCTGACTCCAGGACAGGAGTCCACTGTCACCGCCATGCTCTTGGTCGGTGCGGCTATCGGTGCGTTCCTGGGCGGTCGCGTAGCGGACTCCCTGGGGCGCCGTGGCACCATCCTGCTCGGAGCGGTCGGCTTCATCATCGGCAGTATCTGGTGCGCTTTCGCTGCTAGTGCGTTTTCGCTGGGTGCTGCGCGTACTTTGCTCGGCGTCTGTATCGGTGGTGTTTCCATCGTCGTACCGATGTACATCTCCGAAATGGCACCACCGCATGTGCGTGGACGCCTGGTCAGCCTGAACTCGCTGATGATCGTGATTGGTCAGCTGGTGGCGTTCCTCACCAACTCCGCCCTAGCCTCCTCCGGTAACTGGCGACTCATGCTTGGATTCGGCGCTGTCCCCGGCATCGTGCTGCTCATCGGCATGCTGGTTCTGCCGGACACACCGGCCTACCTCGTCCGTCGAGGACAGGAGGGCAAGGCGCTGGCCGTGCTGCGTCAGATGCAGGGAGATGAGGCGACCTTGGCTGAGGTTGCCGTTGGTGAGGCGTCGTCAAGCGCCGATCAGCGTGCAGCAGAGCGTCTGGCTGTGAAAACCCCGTGGGTGCGACGCACCGTCATCATTGCGATGCTGATTGGCGTGACGCAGCAGGTCACGGGTGCGAACGCGATTATGTATTTCGCGCCGACGATGATGAACAAGGTTGGCTTGTCGACGGAAAGCTCTGTCTACACCTCCATCATCATCGGTATCGCCTCGGTGATCTCGTGTGCAATCGGTATGAGCATTATTGACCGCGTTGGTCGCCGGCGAATGCTGATTATCGGTTTGGTGGGCTGTGCAAGCTCGCTGCTCGTGCTGGCGCCCGTCTATGGCCTGTCGAGTAACTCTTCGACGGGTGCCATGATGTCGCTTCTGCTGATGACTGTATTTATCGTATTTCAGCAGGCGGCTGTGTCGGTGGCGACCTGGCTCCTGATTTCCGAGATTGTCCCGACAGAAGCCCGTGGCCTGGGTATGGGGCTGGCAGGGCTCGCGCTCTGGGTTGCGAACTGGTTTGTGGCGCAGGCATTTCTCCCGATGGTGGATGCTGTCGGTGGTGCGTGGTCATTCTTCTTCTTTGCCATCACGGGTGCGATTGCGCTGGTATTCACCATCAAGGCGGTGCCGGAGACTTCTGGCAAGACACTTGCCGAGGTCCGCGAGTACATGATTGCCGCTGCCAAATAGAGAAGCGGAGGCAGTTGCAACGTGGGGAGTTGCAATCTTGGGGTTGACCGTCAAAGGACATGTTTCCCCCGGATTTTTGGAGTTATTCCGCTTATTAGGTAGTATGGCAACTCGTGTCGTAACGCATACTCTTTGATATTTCTTCGGATTATCAGGAAGGGTGCGTTGCCAGGCAGTCACTGGGGTGATTGTCCGGGGAGAGTGCAGTGTGCACATTCCCGTTTCGGAGCCGAGTAGAAAGGAGCGCCCGAATGAAGGTCCGCAAGTCCCTTCGGTCGCTGAAGAACAAGCCGGGCGCTCAGGTCGTGCGCCGTCGTGGCAAGGTCTACGTGATCAACAAGAAGGAGCCGCGCTTCAAGGCCCGCCAGGGCTAAGCCTTATTTAGGCTAGCGCGAAGCAAATAGCTTCCTCATTTATTGCCAAAACCGCAATCTGAAGTCGCAGTTTTACTGTGGCTAAAGGTTGCGGTTTTTGGTTTTTAGGGAGGGGAGGTTCAGGCGGTTACTGCGTTTATGGCTGGCGGCGGTGGGGCCATGGAAGTTACTGACTACGTTTATGACAGAAATGGCTCGAAAAATGGCTTGAAAGTGTCATAAACTTACACAGTTTCACATGTGCAGCCCGTGTTCACATGTGCAGCCCGTGATTTTTTGAGATCGCTGCTGAGTCCGAAGTTGGGCAGGGGAGGGACAGGGAAGGGGAGGGGCGGTGCGGCGCCTGGTATTGGTGTGATTGGCCTCGAGCCGTCTTGCAGTAATTGGTTTAACCAAAATGCGCCGATAGTTGTTTTTCTACGATTTTCTAGAATTTTTAGCGTGAAATTACAAGGTTGTGGTGCGTCTGTGTACAACATCTTGTGCGCCAGAGATCTCCGAACAGGGAATACCATGGTTGTGAGTACTACATCTAGTATGACTAGAGTTTTCTAGGCACCAAGTGTAGTGTTTTCGATGTCGAGCCAAGGATAGCTAAAAGGATCTGTCGGCCACCCGTACTCGGTTTCTCATGGACCTCCGGGAGCTTTCAGTCATTCAATCAATCCGCTGATTCCTCGGCCGCTTCCGTTGTTTGTACGAAGTCGATCCGATTCATTGGTCTTACTCAAAGCCAGAAAGTTTGTGAGAGTCATGGTTACCGTTTACAGCAAGCCTGCATGTGTCCAGTGCCGCGCTACCACTCGCGCCCTCGATAAGGCTGGAATTGCCTACGATATCGTCGACATCACCATGGATGATGAGGCTCGGGATTACGTCATGGCTCTCGGTCATCTCCAGGCGCCGGTCGTTGACACTGGCACTGAGACCTGGTCGGGTTTCCGCCCGGACCGCATCAAGGCTCTCCAGGCAGCTTAAGAATCACACACCTCCCCGCAGATTTCGTTGACCACCCGGGAAACGAAGATTGCGGGGGTTTTGCGATGTAAAGGGTGAAGCTCTCATGCTGGTGGTGTATTTCTCCTCGGCGACGGGGAATACACACAAGTTTGTTGAAAAGCTAGATATCAAAAATGCCCGCATTCCCATCCGTCGTAATGAGCCGGAGCTTATCGTCGATGAGCCCTACGTCCTCATTTGCCCGACTTATGGTGGCGGCGCTTCCATCAGCGGCGGTAACTCAAGGCCAGTTCCTCCGCAGGTCATCAAATTTCTTAATAATGAGCACAACCGCTCTTTCATCCGAGGTGTGATTGCTGCCGGCAATCTCAACTTCGGTGAGGACTTCTGTAAAGCAGGGGATGTCATCTCCTACAAGTGCAAGGTTCCATATTTATATCGCTTCGAGCTGATGGGAACCGACCATGATGTGCAGCGAGTCAGAGAAGGGCTAGAGGAGTTCTTCCACGGTAGAGCCAGCGCTTAAGTTGGCTAGCCTCAGTGTCGAGGGAAGGGGCACTGAGACAACCGAATGGGTGCGCTCGCGGAAGCCGTCGTAAAGCGGTGCGCGAGGAAAATAGCTAGATTGGATTGCTCTGGGCAGTGATTGAACAGACCCTGCGCAGGCAAATGAATATTAAAGGAGTCAACGTGTCGGAAATGGGCAAGCAGGTCGCGGAGCCGGTGGGCGAGGACAAGCTGGATTACCACGCGCTCAATGCGCTGCTGAATCTGTACGGTGAAGACGGCAAGATTCAGTTCGATAAGGACCGCATGGCTGCGCGACAGTTCTTCTTGCAGCATGTCAATCAGAACACTGTGTTCTTCCATAACTTGCGGGAGAAGCTCGATTACCTGGTAGAGAACCATTACTACGAGGCTGAGGTTCTGGAGAAGTACGAATTTGAGGACGTCAAGGCGCTGTTCAAGCAGGCCTACGCCCACAAGTTCCGTTTTCAGACTTTCCTGGGTGCTTACAAGTACTACACCTCGTACACGCTGAAGACTTTCGACGGCAAGCGTTACTTGGAGCGCTACGAAGACCGTGTGTGCATGGTTGCTCTTACGCTTGCCGACGGCGACTTGGGGCTCGCGCAGCACCTGGTTGATGAGATCATCGCCGGACGCTTCCAGCCTGCTACTCCTACATTCCTCAACTCCGGTAAGGCCCAGCGCGGCGAGCCGGTGAGCTGCTTCCTGCTGCGTATCGAGGACAACATGGAGTCCATTGGCCGCGCCATCAACTCCTCGCTGCAGCTGTCCAAGCGCGGCGGTGGTGTGGCGCTGCTGCTGAGCAACCTGCGTGAACAGGGCGCTCCGATTAAGCACATCGAGAATCAGTCTTCCGGTGTCATCCCGGTTATGAAGCTGCTGGAGGACTCCTTCTCCTACGCTAACCAGCTGGGTGCTCGCCAGGGAGCAGGCGCTGTCTACCTGCACGCGCACCACCCGGACATCATGCGCTTCCTGGATACCAAGCGTGAGAACGCGGACGAGAAGATTCGCATCAAGTCGCTGTCGCTCGGCGTTGTCATTCCGGACATCACGTTCGAGCTGGCCAAGCGTAACGACGACATGTACCTCTTCAGCCCGTACGATGTCGAGCGTGTCTACGGTAAGCCGTTCGCGGACATTAGCATCACCGAGAATTACGCGGATATGGTCGAGGACCCGCGTATTCGTAAGCAGAAGATCAACGCGCGTCAGTTCTTCCAGACCATCGCTGAGATTCAGTTTGAGTCCGGCTACCCGTACATCATGTTCGAGGACACGGTTAACCGCGCGAACCCGATTGAGGGCCGCATTAACATGTCGAACCTCTGCTCGGAGATTCTGCAGGTCAACACCCCGTCGACCTACAATGCGGACCTGTCCTACGAGCACGTGGGTGAGGACATTTCCTGTAACCTCGGTTCGCTGAATATTGCGATGACCATGGACTCGCCGGACTTTGGTCGCACTGTCGAGACTGCCATCCGTGGCCTGACTGCGGTCAGTGAGCAGACTTCTATTGACTCGGTGCCATCGATTCGCAAGGGCAACGACGGATCTCACGCCATCGGCCTGGGGCAGATGAACCTGCACGGCTACCTTGGCCGCGAGAAGATTATGTACGGCTCGGAAGAGGGCCTGGACTTCACCAACGCCTACTTCGCAGCAGTGCTCTACGCAGTCCTGCGCGCATCCAACAAGATTGCTCGCGAGCGCGGTCAGAAGTTCGTCAACTTTGAGAACTCTGACTACGCCAGCGGCAAGTACTTCGATAACTTCGATCCGGCAGAGTTCCAGCCGAAGACTCAGCACGTCAAGGAGATCTTCGAGAACTCCACCGCGCACATTCCGGACGCTGAGGACTGGGCGCAACTGAAGGCCGACGTCATGGAGTACGGCCTGTTCAACCGTAACCTGCAGGCAGTGCCGCCGACCGGTTCGATTTCCTACATCAACAACTCGACCTCGTCGATTCACCCGATTGCATCTCAGATTGAGATTCGCAAGGAGGGCAAGATCGGTCGCGTATACTATCCGGCTCCGCACTTGGACAATGACAACCGTGAGTACTTCCAGGACGCCTACGAAATCGGCTACGAGAAGATCATTGACACTTACGCGGTCGCTACCAAGTATGTTGACCAGGGACTGTCGCTGACCTTGTTCTTCAAGGACACGGTGAGCACTCGTGACCTCAACCGTGCGCAGATTTACGCATGGCGCAAGGGTATTAAGACTCTGTACTACATCCGCCTGCGTCAGGTTGCGCTGGAGGGTACTGAGGTCGAGGGTTGCGTATCCTGCATGCTTTAAGCAAGCGTGCTTGAGGGCTAGGCATCTAGTGCTTCAGTTGTAGCGCATTGAAGGCGCGAGAATTTCCCGGAGTTTTGCCGGGAGATTCTCGCGCCTTTTTCGTCACTCCACCCAATTGGGAACAAATGTAAATATCACTATTGACGGTTGTAATCCAGGTAATTAACCTGGGCAGTGGTACACCAATGTTCGCATAATTTTCACCCACGGCTAGTGGGGGAAGGGGCTGGAAGCCATGTCCGATACCACTGGTAAGAGCACTCCACACATCAACCCAAAGGGTGCGCCGATTGCAGAAACCATTTTGTTGCCAGGTGACCCGCTGCGTGCCAAGTTCATTGCGGAGACCTATTTGGACGATGTCGTTCAGTTCAACAAAGTTCGCAACATGTTGGGCTTTACCGGCACCTACCAGGGGCAGGAAGTGTCCGTCATGGGATCCGGTATGGGCATTCCGTCTATCTCGCTGTACTCCTGGGAACTTATCCATGTTTTCGGCTGCAAGAAGCTGATTCGCGTCGGTTCCTGCGGCGCGTTGCAGCCGGAGCTGGACCTGTATGACGTGGTTATCGGCCAGACGGCATCGACGGACTCCAATTTTCTATCGCAGTACAACTTGCCGGGAACGTTCGCCCCGTCCGCATCTTTCCGTCTGATTGAAGATGTTCGCGATCGTGCCCGCGAGCAGGGCATCACTACACACGTCGGCAACATCTTGTCCAGCGATATTTTCTACAACTTCCAGGATGATGTGAACGACCGTTGGGCACGCATGGGTGTGCTGGCGGTGGAGATGGAATCTGCTGGCCTTTATGCCACCGCCGCCGAGGCCGGTGTGGAGGCCATGGGAATCTTCACTGTGTCGGACAACATCGTCACCGGTGGAAAGACCACTCCGGAAGAACGTGAGAAGGCCTTCACGACGATGATGGAGCTGGCATTGCCGCTGGCTCGACTCTAGTGTCCTGGTCCGCAATCAATTGGCTTGAAGTGTGAAATAGGTACAGTGCGATGAGCAATCCCGCCAGCAATACCAGCTTGAACGTGAATCCCCGTGAAAGCGCAGCGTCCAAGGCTGCCGCGCCAAACCCTAAGGCCGCAGTCCCGGTCTTGCTGTTTTCCTTTGTATTCTGTTTGGTCTTGGACAATGGCTTTAAGTTCATGACCAAGCCGATTGCGGAATCTCTGGACCTCAGTGTCTCCACGGCCAGTCTGCAGGCGACACTCGCCGGTATCTTGATTGGCATTGGAGCGGTGGTGTACGCCGCATTGGCGGACAGCATCAGTATCCGCAAATTGATGATTGTCGGTATCGGCTTCGTCGCCGTGGGCTCTCTACTGGGTTATTTCTTCCAGGGAGTATGGCCAATCGTGCTTACTGCCCGCATTATTCAAACTGCCGGCCTGGCGGCGGCTGAGACACTCTACGTCATCTATGTCACCAAGTACCTAAGCCCAGAAGATCAGAAAACCTACCTCGGCTTTTCCACCGCGGCCTTCCAAGCCGCGCTGCTGATTGGAACGTTGACCTCGGGAATCGTGGCTACCTACATTTCCTGGCCGGCTATGTTCCTGATTTCGCTCATTCTGATAGTTGCCATTCCGTTCCTGATCAAGACAGTTCCGGAGGAGCAGCAGCAGAAGAGTCACCTGGATATCTTTGGCCTGTTCCTCATCGCGGTCATCGCCACTGCGGTGATGCTGTTCATGCAGCAGTTCCAATGGTGGTGGCTGGTTGCCGCTGCGCTGGGCGTCGCGCTCTTTGTCTGGCACATCCGGACACATGACAACGCCGTGGTCAGCCCGTCGTTCTTTACCAATGCTCGCTACGTTTGCGCGCTGATTGTTGTGCTCGTGGTTTACATGGTCCAGTTGGGGTATTCGGCCATTCTGTTGCCGTATATGGTCGACGAGCTCTATGGCATCAACCTCGACGGTGCTGCCTATATCCTCGCGCCGGGCTACCTCTGCGCTGTCATCGTCGGTGTAATGTCTGGCAAGGTTGCCAAGTTCCTGCCCTCGAAGCAGGCCATTGTCGCGGCTATCAGCATCATCATCGTGGCGTTGCTCATCCCCGCAGTGCTGCCGGGGGCCGGTGTTGCCACGGTTATCGTCTCCATGATTCTGTTCCCATCAGGGTTCGCGCTCATGTATGCGCCGTTGGTCGCGACCGCACTGCAGAACATTCCTGCCGCCAAGTCCGGTGTTGCAATCGGTTTCTACAATCTGACGATCAACATTGCCGTACCGGTTGGCATCGCGTTAACGGCCATGCTTGTTGATTCTCGACCGGCCTTCTTCAGCACCCTCTCCATCGCGCAGTCTGAAGCAGAAGGGGTCTCCGCTACCATCGCTTGGTTGCTCGCGCTCATGGCTGTCGTAGGTTTGCTGGTGTACGTCATCTCCGACCGCATCATCAACGACACGGCGGAAAACCGAGAGAAGGTTCACGCCTAGGTTCGCGCAACATCTTGCGCTTGGTGCTTGACGACGGACATTGCGTCGTCAAGCACCTTGTTCTTTGTGTGACGTGGGGTTAGGGGAGGGGCACCGGGAACAAGACTCGGCAAGTGGGGCGATTTCTTCTAGGCCGCGTGCTTAATAATGCGGGTGTGGGTAAGCTGCTAAGGGTAGTGGCTCCTTTCATCGGGAGCCTGACGTTTTGTAGTGGGACAAGGCTGGAATAGCCACCGCTGCAGTCGCTGTTTGAACTCGTAAAGAGTGAAGGACGTTCCTTATATATAAGGTGTGTTCGAAAAACGGCAATATCAATGAAAAAGGGAGAGGTTTCCACGTGAGTTTCGATGATTGCCCACCCTCGACTCCGGCCCACCGTGAGAAGAATCCAGAGTCGCGTGCATGCCCAGTTGCGGCTATTGACTGGAACACGATTCCTGATGACAAGGATCTCGAGGTTTGGGATCGTCTGACCGGTAACTTCTGGTTGCCGGAAAAGGTGCCGCTGTCGAATGACATCAAGAGCTGGAATACGCTCAACGCACTGGAGCAGCGCACCACGATGCGCGTGTTCACTGGTCTGACCATGCTGGACACCATCCAGGGCACGGTAGGTGCAGTATCACTCATTCCAGATGCGCTGACTCCGCACGAGGAAGCTGTGTACACCAATATCGCCTTCATGGAATCGGTGCACGCAAAGAGCTACTCGTCGATTTTCCAGACGCTGGCGTCGACTCCTGAGATTCAGGATGCGTTCCGTTGGGGCGAGGAGAATGAGTACCTGCAGAAGAAGGCCAAGATTATCCTCGACTACTACGAGGGCGATAATCCGCAGAAGAAGAAGGTTGCTTCCACTTTGCTGGAGTCCTTCCTGTTCTACTCGGGCTTCTACCTGCCGATGTACTGGTCCAGCCACGCCAAGCTGACCAACACCGCGGACATTATTCGCCTAATCATTCGTGATGAGGCAGTTCACGGTTACTACATCGGTTACAAGTACCAGCGCAACCTGGAGCGTCTGACCCAGGCCGAACGTGACGAGCTGAAGGATTACACCTTCGACCTCATGTTTGATCTCTACGACAACGAGATTCAGTACACCGAAGAGATGTACGACGAACTCGGTTGGACCGAGGATGTCAAGCGTTTCTTGCGTTACAACGGCAACAAGGCTCTGAACAACTTGGGCTATGAGGGTATGTTCCCGGCCGACGAGACTCGCGTTTCGCCGTCGATCCTGTCGGCCCTGTCGCCGAATGCTGACGAAAACCACGACTTCTTCTCGGGTTCCGGCTCTTCCTACGTCATGGGTAAGGCTGAAGTAACCGAGGATGAGGACTGGGACTTCTAAAAGCACAGGTGTAGGGAACATTCCGCATCGAGCCTCACTCTGGTGACAGCACACACACGGGGGTAGTAGTCCTAGCCTCGACGGTTCCTGCTAAATAGGCGTTAGCCCAGGTTAAGACAATTCTCAGGAAACTAATAGTGTGCTTAGCTGAGTGGGGAAGTGAGCCGGAAAATCCCTTAGCCTTAACTTTTTCCAAGGTTCAGACTAGAATCTGGCACATAGCGGTAGGTGGGTTCGCCGTCGCGTACTCGCCTGCACTATTCTCACAAGGACAAAACTTAAAATCCCTGTAGTGAGTTACAGGAAATCTTCGCGTAGTAAGGAGGAAGAATGACTGCAGTAGCGCCTCGTCCAGATCATGGCGTTGTAGCGCCGGAACGGCCGCAGCCGTTCGGACATGAGCGTAAGGGCAGCTGGGCGTGGGAAATGCTGACCACGACCGACCACAAGAAGCTGGGCATCATGTACATCATTATGTCCTTCTCGTTCTTCTTTGTCGGCGGTCTGATGGCTCTGCTTATCCGTGCTGAGCTCTTCGCCCCAGGACTTCAGTTCCTTTCTAACGAGCAGTTCAACCAGATGTTCACCATGCACGGCACGGTGATGCTGCTTCTGTTCGGTACCCCGATTGTTTGGGGTTTTGCTAACTACATTCTGCCACTTCAGATTGGTGCTCCGGACGTGGCTTTCCCGCGTCTGAACGCTTTCGGCTTCTGGCTGACCACCATTGGTGGCATTCTGATGCTGTCGGGCTTCCTGACCCCGGGTGGTGCTGCTGACTTCGGTTGGACCATGTACTCCCCGCTGTCTGACCCGATTCACTCTCCGGGTGTCGGTTCTGACCTGTGGATTGTCGGTGTCGGTGTTGGTGGTGTCGGTACCATCGCTTCCGCCATTAACATGACCACCACTGTCCTGTGCCTCCGTGCACCAGGCATGACCATGTTCCGTATGCCAATCTTCACCTGGAACATCCTGGTTACCTCGATCCTGGCTCTGCTGATCTTCCCGATTCTGACTGCAGCTGCTCTTGGTGTTTTGTACGACCGTAAGCTGGGCGGTCACATTTACGACCCGGCAAACGGTGGCGCAATGCTGTGGCAGCACCTGTTCTGGTTCTTCGGTCACCCAGAGGTCTACGTCCTGCTGTTGCCGTTCGTGGGCATCATCACCGAGGTCGTTCCGGTCTTTTCCCGTAAGCCGCTGTTCGGCTACGCAGGTATGGTCTTCGCAACCCTGTCTATTGCAGGTCTGTCCATGGCTGTGTGGGCACACCACATGTTCGTGACCGGTGGCGTTCTGCTTCCGTTCTTCTCGTTCATGACCTTCCTGATTTCGGTCCCGACCGGTGTTAAGTTCATCAACTGGATGGGCACCATGTGGCGTGGCCACATGACCTTCGAGGCTCCGATGACTTTCGCTCTCGGCTTCATCGTGACCTTCCTGTTCGGTGGTTTGACCGGTATTATGCTGGCTTCCCCACCGCTGGACTTCCACGTCTCTGATACTTACTTCGTCGTGGCGCACTTCCACTACACCCTGTTCGGTACCCTGGTCTTCGCTTCCTACTCGGGCGTTTACTTCTGGTTCCCGAAGATGACTGGTCGTATGCTCGACGAGAAGCTGGCAAAGGTTCACTTCTGGCTGACCTTCATCGGCTTCAACCTGACCTTCCTGGTCCAGCACTGGCTGGGTAACGAGGGTATGCCGCGTCGTTACGCCGACTACCTCGAGACTGACGGTTTCACCACCCTGAACATGATCTCCACCGTTGGTGCGTTCATCCTGGGTCTGTCTGTTATCCCGTTTGTCTGGAACGTCTTCAAGTCCTGGCGCTACGGTGAGGTCGTCACTGTTGATGACCCGTGGGGTTACGGTAACTCCCTCGAGTGGGCTACTTCTTGCCCGCCGCCGCGCCACAACTTCACCTCGATGCCGCGCATCCGCTCGGAGCGCCCGGCGTTCGAGCTGCACTACCCGCACATGGTTGAGCGTCAGCGCGCAGAGGCCCACGTTGGTCGTCAGCTCTAAGAGCTAGTGGCTACATGGCTGATGCAACTCTGAGTTAATAACTACGCGAAGCTAAGGCCCCATCACGGTTCTCCGTGATGGGGCCTTAGTCTTGTCTTTGAGAGTCTTTCCTAGGGAAGAGGCAGTAAGAGAGCGCAGTAAGAGCAGGGGGGGCGCAGGGAGCGCCAGAAGGGCAAGAGAGCAAGGCGATGGCTAGCGCCTGTCGCTGGCCACCCACTGAAGTGCGGAATCCCACTATGCGATGAGCGCTCTGCCGGGGCTTCATGCGATACTGGATTGGTGAATGAACAGGTAATTACCTCTCCCAGTCAGTCTGTAGATACCGATGCTCTATCGGTTTCGTTGGCACCGGGACTAGCTCCGGTGCTTATTACCGCTGTTGGCCGAGACCGCCCGGGTGTCTCCGCAGCTTTCTTCCGCGTGCTCGCGGCCCACGGAGTTCAAATTTTGGATGTGGAACAGTCGGTGTTCCGCTCTAATCTGAGCCTCGGTGCGCTTGTTGGTGTCACAGAAGAAAAGGTCGGTGTTCTCCGTGAGGGACTCATTGAAACACTGAAGCCTCACGGCATGACTGTCAGTTTCCAGCTGGATGCGCCGATGGAGCGCAGCGATGGCTCCACCCACGCACTTGTCGTGTTGGGCAATCCGGTCAACGCTGAGGATATTTCCCGTATCGGCCGCACTCTTGCTGATTACGGTGCAAACATCGATTCCATTCGCGGTATTGCTGACTACCCAGTCACTGGCCTGGAATTGCTGGTCTCTATTCCGGACCCGAAGCCGGGTGCGGGCATTCCGCTGCGTAAGGCACTGGCCGAGCTTGCACAGGACCAGGACATTGACATCGCAATTGAACGCGCTGGTTTGCAGCGCCGCTCCAAGCGCTTGATTTGTTTCGATGTGGACTCGACCTTGATTACCGGTGAGGTCATTGAGATGCTGGCCGCCCATGCTGGTCGCGAGGCGGAGGTTGCAGCGGTTACAGAGCGCGCTATGCGCGGTGAGCTGGACTTCGCCGAGTCACTGCATGAGCGAGTTAAGGCTCTGGCTGGCCTGCCGGTCAGCGTCCTAGAGGAAGTCACTAACTCCATCGAGCTGACTCCAGGCGCCCGCACCACGATCCGCACGCTGAAGCGCCTCGGTTACAAGTGTGGTGCTGTCTCCGGTGGCTTTATCCAGATCTTGGAGCCGCTGGCAAAGGATCTCGGTCTGGACTTTTACAAGGCGAATACCCTCGAGGTCGAGGACGGAAAGCTGACTGGACGCGTGGTCGGCGATGTCGTCGATAGGCAGGAGAAGGCCCGCAGCCTCAAGACGTTCGCCGCAGAGTCGGGATTTCAGATGCATCAGACCGTTGCGGTCGGCGATGGGGCCAATGACATCGATATGTTGTCGGTCGCAGGCCTTGGTATTGCTTTCAATGCCAAGCCGGCGCTAAAGGAAATCGCTGACACGTCCGTCAACGTTCCATTCATGGACTCGATTCTGTTCATGCTGGGCATTTCCCGCGATGAAATCGACGATGCCGACCGCGAAGATGGCACCTTCCGCCGCGTGCCGTTGGAGCAGTAGTGCAACGCGAGGATCACAAGAATCCAGCTGTCACGGACGCATCATCGGTACCGGAGTGGTTCCGTATCGCCCATAACCTCCTGCCGCAACCCGATAGGGAAGACCACGGCGAGGATGTGCCGTGGGCAATGGCTATTGTGCTTGAGGTTCCGAAGAAGGAACGCCCCTCGCGCACTGCGCTGCTCCGCGCTGCCGCGATGGCTGTTGTTGCTTGTTGCCTGGACGAACGCGCAGGCGATGACACTTCTGCCTATCAACAAGGTCTGGCGTCTTGGCACGGTGCGCGCATCCGCAAGCTCACACGTCGCGCTCGCAATATCGGCTGGCAACGCGCTCAGCTTGCACCGGGTGTCACCGTGGACGTCGACGGCGCGCAAGCTCGCGCACTAGTGCCAACTCCTGTCGACGAAACCTACCCGGAGATTGCCAAACTACAAATTTCCGGCACCGATTTGCCTTACGACGACCCGGAGAACACATCTCCCGGCGCCCCGGGCGACCATGAGAGCGCTGACACCTTTGCTCCGCCAGTGATTTGGGTGGACAAAAACCTGAATATGTCCGTAGGAAAGGTGGCCGCGCAAGTTGGACACGGCTCAATGCTCTATGCGGCCAGTCTGTCGGTCGAGGACGCTTGGGCGTGGGCGCAAAGTGGCTACGCGCTGGATGTGAAAGAAGTACCGCGGGAGCAGTGGCCAGCGCCAGAGCTCCGCGCGGTTGAGGTTCAGGATGCCGGGTTTACCGAGATTGCACCCGGTTCAGTCACCGTGGCGGTGACCCCTGGGGCAGTAACTCACGACTGAGCGCGTGCTGCCTCCATGGCCTTGAGATCCTTGCGCAGAATCTTGCCCGTCGCCGACTTCGGGATTTCATCCATGAACTCGACTGCTCGCACCTTCTTGTACGGTGCGACGCGGTCGGCGACGTAGTCCATAATCTCGTCTTCAGTCACCTGCTTGCCCGCCTTGAGGACGACGTAAGCCTTAGGAATCTCCTCACCGTCAGAGCGAACGACACCACTGCAGGCGGCATCGGCAATATCCGGGTGGCTGAGCAGCACGGACTCGAGCTCGGCCGGTGGAACTTGGTAGCCCTTGTACTTAATCAGTTCCTTGAAGCGGTCGACGATGTACACATTCCCGTGTTCGTCGAGTTCCGCAACGTCGCCGGTACGCAGCCAACCGTCGACAAGCGTCTCTGCCGTCGCCTTCGGGTTGTTGAGGTAGCCCTTCATCACCTGTGGACCATGAATCCATAGCTCACCTGCCTCCGAGCGCCCCTCGGCGGGAACCGGGATTTCCTCAAAGCTGTCGGAGTCAAGGTTGACAATCTTGTACTGAGTGTTGGGGACTGCGCGACCGATCGAGTCCAGCGGACTATCGTGGCCGATGCGGATGTGAGCTGCTGGCGAGGACTCGGTCATGCCGAAGCCCTGTGCGACCACGCAGTCAAGGCGCTTTTCCACCTGTTCCGCGAGGTCAAGTTGGAGAGAAGCGGCACCCGAGAAGATTGTCTCCAGGCTGGACAGGTCAAAGGAATCGACAGCTGGGTGCTTGGCCAGACCCACAGCTACAGGCGGTGCGATGAACGCGAACTTCACCTTGTGCTCGGCGATGATGGACAGGAAATCGACGAGGTCGAACTTGCCCATGGTGTACTGCGTCGTGCGGCGCCACAGGCACAGATTCAGCAGCGCAGTCAGGCCGTAGATGTGGAAAAACGGCAGGATAGTGACAGCCGGGGTGTCCTCGGTCAGCGCGTTGACTGTAGCTCCACCCGCCTGAGCGACGTTGGCCACCAAGTTGCGGTGAGTGAGCTGGACGCCCTTCGGTACACCGGTGGTTCCCGAGGAAAACGGAATCACGGCAACGTCATCGGGTGATACGTCGACGTCCGGGGCTGCGTGCCCCTCGGCAAGCAGCTCGCCCATGCCGTGGAGACCCGTCAGGCCGATAATCATCTCTTCCGGCAGACCAGCAGCCTCAGCGCCGTGGGCGCCAGCCCAACCGATTGAGGAGGTCGTTAGCATCATCTTCGCGTCAGACATCCGGAGTTGGTTTTCAATGTCCTCCGCAGTTGCCAGCGATGCGACCGTCGTGCAGACAGCCCCCGCGCGTAGGACACCGTGAAGAGCGACCGCGAAGGTTGTCGAGTTGGGGCAGTGGAGAGCCACAACGTCGCCCTTCTTAATCCCACGTGCTGCCAGCGCACCCGCAAACTTCTCAATGCTGGCCTTCAGATCACCGAAGGTGACCTCGGAGCCTGAGTCAACGATTGCAAGCTTGTCCTGGTGACGTGGCTCAATTTCTCCGAAGAGGAACTCAAAGAGTGAGGTCTCCGGGATGTCGATGTCGGGGAGGTTGCTGGAAAGGGGCATGCAGGAAATCGCCTTTCTAATCTCGTGCACGGCTGCCAAGTGTCCTGCTTCATTAGCTCGGGCACTGTAGCAGTGCTGTGTTTCACATCACAATAATGTATTGGATAGAAAAGCGTGGGATTTTTTCCAGAAACTATGCCTAATCCAGCGTCACCTCGTGAGCCCAGACAGCCCCCTCTGAATCAGCTTTGGGTCAGCCGCTGCAACGCTCCAGCCGCAATATCCAGGTTGGTCGTCCGCCAGAAGTCAGGCATCGACGCGGCAATCCAGGAACCATAGCGTGCTGTAGCCAACCGTGAATCCAGTACCGCAACAACCCCGCGGTCATCGACTTGGCGTAGCAGACGACCAGAACCCTGCGCCATCAGCAGCGCTGCATGTGTCGCTGAGACCTCCATAAAACCGTTTCGGCCAGCGGCATTAGCCGCATCGGAGCGCGCGGACAAAAGCGGGTCGTCGGGGCGGGGGAACGGGATGCGATCGATGATGACACACGATAGCGATGGGCCAGGAACATCGACGCCTTGCCACAGCGTCAGCGTGCCAAACAAGCATGTCTGCGGATTAGCTGCGAAGCGATCAACCAGAGCACCGATAGAGTCATCGCCTTGGCACAGCACGTCGTAAGGCAGGCGCTTGCGCATTTCCTCCGCCGCTGCCTCGGCGCCTCGGCGAGAAGAAAACAGCCCGAGCGTTCGCCCACCAGCGGCGCGGATGAGGCGCTCCATGATCGCGAACTGCTCCGGTGTGGCGCCGTCGCGTCCAGGTCGTGGCAGGTCGCGTGCGACGTAGAGGATGCCAGATTTCTGCGGGTCAAAGGGCGTGCCGACGTCCAAGCCATCCCACCCACCGGAGGGAAGCCCCCAAGCGGCGGCCATGGCATCGAACTTGCCGCCAAGAGCAAGTGTTGCTGAGGTCAAAACGACGGTGGATTCGCCGAAGAGGCGTTCGCGAAGCAGTGCTGCGATGGACAGGGGAGCGACATAAACTGTCTTGTTCTCGCCAAGCCATACGACATCGTCGCTGCTGAACTCTAGAATTCGCACGACTGTGTCGTGCATATTCTCCACGGCAGCGCGGACGGTCTGACGCTCGGTGTTGTCAGAGTCAGAACCCGAACCACCGGAGCCCGACCCGCCAGAGCTGCCTGAACTAGAGGTGCCTAGCGTGGTCTGTAGTTGCCACAGGCTATCGCGGAGCGAAGCTAGCGCTGCTCCAAGCTCACCGGGAATTTCTTCGAGTGCGCCGCTGTAGGCGTCGGCAAGCAATGCGACGGTCTCGCCGAGTAGATCCGTGGCATCGGTGACATCATCCACCTGCTCTGCGGCGCCGAATTTGCGGGCGCGCCGGGCCATCATGGTGATACCGGCAGGGGAGAGCTCGTCGGTGGCAACAGAGGTGATTCGACCGTCGAGCTCGTGAGCCTCGTCAATGACAACGCAGTCGTGCTGCGGCAAAATCATGGCGTCGGAGAGCGCATCGATGGCCAACAGTGCGTGATTGGTGACAACGATGTCGACGTTGGAGGCCTCGCGGCGGGCTTGTTCGGCGAAACACTCCTCGCCGAAAGGGCAGGAAATGGCACCGACGCATTCGCGAGCCGTGACGGAGACCTGCCGCCAGGCTTCGTTGGAAACGCCCTTGTCCAGGCTGTCGCGGTCGCCGGTGTCGGTGTCATTGGCCCACTCGCGTAGCCGCATGACCTCGGCAGCGGTTCGGCTGAGCTGCGCTTCGCTGAGTAGAGCAGTTGGGCCGCCCATAGCTGTCGGCTCGGATTCATCACCGTCCATGACAGGATCTTTGATGACATTTCCGACCTTGGACTTGCACAGGTAGTTCGAGCGGCCTTTGAGGATTGCGAAGGTCGGCGTGCGGGACAAGTGTGGCTCCAGCGAACTGACTAGCCGCGGCAAGTCGCGTTCGACCAGCTGGCGTTGCAGCGCAATGGTCGCCGTGGAAACGATTACTGACTCGTCGGACTCCATTGCTTGCACAATGGCAGGCACCAGGTAGGCCAGCGACTTACCCGTACCGGTACCTGCCTGTACCGCTAGGTGCCGCTCGCGCGCAAAGGCGGAGGCCACCGACCGGGACATTTTGACCTGATTCGGTCGAGTCGTTCCGCCGAGTCCCTTCACTGCCGCATCGAGAAGAGCTTCGATGCTATCCGCGTTATGGACGCTGGCTCTCGGTGAAGCTAGCTCGTCAACATCGTCAACATCGTCAAAGTCCTCAAAGTCGTCCGATAGCTCAGCAAAATCTGCGTGCTCGGTACTGTCCGACACAGTTCCCCCGCCGCCTAAACGCCGTGAAAACGGACGGACAGTACCGGCTCGTCACGGGAAAGTGCAAGTCCCTCCCACGGGAGGCTGACCAGCGCTTTAACCAAGTGATCGCGGGACTCCTCCAAGGTCGGTAGACCATCGACGACCTCGCCATCGCGCATCATCGGAATGGTCAGATCGCGGTAGTGCAGGTTGCCCACATCCGGGATTTCCGAGCCGAGCGGGAAAGCGATTTCCTCCACGGCGGTACCGGAACGGCGACAGGTACGAATCGCCGCCTTCACGCCACCATGGCTCCGCTTATCCAGAGAACGCTTGGCGACGGGCACCCCATCAACTTCGACCATCTTGTAGACCAGGCCCGCAGTCGGTGCGCCGGAGCCAGTGACTACAGAGGTGCCCACGCCGTAGACATCGACCGGCTCTGCCCTCAGCGCCGCAATGGCGAACTCGTCGAGGTCAGAGGACACTACGATGTTGGTGTTGTGTGCACCCAGCGAGTCCAGCTGCTGACGCACCTGGCGAGCGAGAACTCCGAGGTCGCCGGAGTCAATACGTACACCGCCGAGTTCCGGACCCGCGACCTCAATAGCCGTATTGACGCCCTCGGTGATGTCGTAGGTATCCACCAACAAAGTGGTGTCGGTTCCCAGTGTGTCAATCTGAGCCTTGAAGGCCGCAGCCTCGTTCGTCGTGCCATCTGGGTTGGTGTGCAACAGAGTCCACGCGTGCGCAGCGGTACCGGAGGCTGGGATGTTGTACCGTGCCGCTGCCTCCAAGTTGGAGGTGGCGCTAAAACCTGCCAGGTAGGCGGCGCGGGCAGCAGTCACAGCTGCTTCTTCATGAGTGCGACGCGAACCCATTTCAATAATCGGGCGCCCACCGGCAGCCGTGACCATTCGGGTTGCTGCCGAGGCGATGGCGGAGTCCGCATTGAGAATGGAGAGAATAACAGTCTCCAAAATGACGCACTCGGCGAAAGTGCCTCGCACCGTCAAAATGGGCGAGGCGGGGAAGTAGAGCTCTCCCTCGCGGTAGCCGTCGACTTGGCCACTGAAGGAATAGTTACGCAGGTAATCCAGCGTCCTGTCATCGAGGAAGTCCAGCGAAGCCAGCTGTTCCTCGGTGAAGCGGAAGTTGCGGATAGCATCCAACACACGCGCTGTACCAGCGACAACGCCATAGCGACGCTCATTCGGCAGGCGACGGCCAAACACCTCGAAGGCGACCTGGCGCTCGCCGGATCCGTCGGCAAGCGATGCCTGCAGCATCGTCAGCTCGTACTTATCGGTGAGAAGGGCGGTGGAGGAATGCTTATCAATCACGGTCAACAGTCTAGTCGGCTGAAGCGGGCCGGGGCAGTCGGTTCCGGCGAGCGCGCGCCACTCCGTACTATCCTGGTGCCTATGAGCATGCCAGCAGCAACACCGATGCCCACTATGGATGCCGATGTCGTGACGGAATCGAACCGACCCTGGCAGTGCATTGTGTGGGATGACCAGGTTAATTCGATGAGTTATGTCACCTACGTGTTTCAGATGCTCTTCGGCATGGACCGAAAGAAGGCGCACGCGCTGATGATGACGGTTCACACGGAGGGTAAGGCAATCGTGTCTTCCGGTGAGCGTGACAAGGTGGAGGCCGATGTGAAGAAGCTCCACAAGGCAGGCTTGTGGGCAACAATGGAGCAGGCTGACTAAGCCGATATTCGACAGCGGGAGAGAATTTACATGCGTCCTTGGAAGCGCAAGCGATCCCTTCTCGGCGGTGGCGTCAAGTACGTCACGGCTTTTGAAGGCACGGAGCGGGATTTGCTGCTGAATCTGGCTGCTACTGTGGCGGACTCGCTGATGGAGCGAGCCCGGTCGGCGCCGAAGGATGAGCTCGCGGAAATGACGGGAATGCCTGTCGGACACTCCGAGGCCCCATCCGATCCGAAGCTTGCGCGACTGTTGCCGGACTTCACCAAGCCGGGTGAGGAGAGCGTGGAGGGGGAAAACGCCCTCATGCGCCAGCTGCATGAATCGGAGATTGTAGAGAGCAAGCTCCATTCCCTGCGTGCGATTATCGACGCCCTGGAGCCCGCCGAGTCGGGGCAGGTATCCATTTCGGAAAGTGATGCCCATGCCTGGGTGGCGGGTATCAATGACCTACGTATTTACCTGCATGTTTCCATGGAGAACCTCAATGGCTCCATCGAGCAGATCGAGCAGGCCGACGCGATGTACCAGTGGCTGTCCTACAACCAAGAGTCACTGCTGGATCAGCTCATGGGTGAGTAACGAATCCGAGCAAAACCCCGAAGGATGCAGTAATCAACTGAGGCTAGCTGCCATGAACTGTGGTGAAAGGTGCCGTGGTCGACAATGAATTCTGAGATCTTCGCAATCAGCCCCACCGACATTCGACACCAAGCCAGCAGTGCTGCGCTGGGCACGAGCATCGACATCGGCGCAGGCTGTCTCGACTCCATCGACGGCATCTCCATCGGCCATGCTGCTGAGGGGGATACCGGAGTCACCGTCATCGCCGCTCCAGGCGGTGCGATCGGCGCTGTCGATGTCCGCGGCGGCGGTCCGGGCACCCGCGAGACCGACCTGCTCGCACCGGAGAATACCGTCGAACGCGCCCACGCTGTCGTTTTGGCTGGCGGCTCCGCGTACGGCCTCGCAGCTGCCGACGGAGCTATGCGCGAACTGCGCGACCGCGGCATTGGCTTTGAGGTCACCCCAACTCGTCCGGATATCCTCGTGCCCATCGTTCCCGGTGCTGTCATCTTCGACTTGCTGTTGGGGGAGCCGACGCTGCCCACCGCTGCACTAGGGCGCGAGGCGTTGTCTCACGCGCTTGACGACGTCCCGGAGGACACTCCCTCCGGGACAGTAGGTGCCGGTGTCGGCGCTATGGCCGGGGCAATCAAGGGTGGTTTTGGACAAGCCCGTGTGACCTCCGCCGATGGTAAGTACTTTGTGGCTGCCGCAATGGTGGTCAACTCCTTTGGTGCGGTCATTGACCCGGAGGGACACCTTTACGGAATGCCCGCGGCTGCCGGTGCCAGCAAGGAGGCATTGGCCCAGCTGGACCAGGTTTTCGTCGGTAGGACCAAGATTCTCGCCGATGCGGCTGGACACGGGGAATCGTCGGCAAGCACGCGAAACACAACGATTGGCACGTTGATAACCAATGCGCCGGTGACAACTGCGCAGTTGAAGCGGTTGGCGATGTGCGGTCATGACGGGTTGGCGCGAGCGATTCGGCCGGCTCATGCGCCGATGGACGGTGACACGCTGTTTGCCCTCAGCTCGGCCGAGGCGGCGGATAGCGGAAACGCTGAACCCGTGGGCTCGGATGTGGTGGCCCTGTTGGCTGCGATGGCGGCCGATGCGGTGCAGATGGCTATTGTCGATGCCGTGATGAGTGCAACGGGACGCGCGGGAGTAGCCGCGCTGTCAGAGATGCTGGACAAGTAGTGAAGGAAGTTCGCCAATGAATCCGCAATGGAGCTCGGGACAACAGCAGAATTACCAGAACTATGCGCAGTACCCGATGGGCGGTCCCGTGCAGACGCGGCGGAATAATCAGATTGTTCCACAGGATCGCGACGGCGGGCTCGGGGCGGCCATCAGTACGGCTATTGGGTACCTGGCACTTATCTGGACGGTCTTTCTTGTCAACGAATTCATCTTTGGTGGGGCGCTGAACAACTTCGGTGTGCGCCCACGCGAAACCTCGACGCTGTGGGGAATTTTGACCGCACCGCTGCTGCACGCAGATTACGGGCACATTGTGGCGAACTCTCTGCCCGGGGCGTTGTTCGCCGGTTTGATTGCAATGTCGTCGAAGCGGCTATTTTGGCAGGTCACACTCTTGATTACGGTCGTTGGTGGCGGTCTGACCTGGCTGGTCGGCGGTGTAAATACCGTCCACATCGGTGCGTCCGGCCTGATTTACGGCTGGCTGGCGTTTTTGGTCGTACGCGGTTTCGTGAATCGTCGGGTGATGCAGATTATTTTGGGCGTGATTCTGGCATCGATGTATTCGGGTCTTATCTGGGGAGTGCTGCCAACACAGATGGCTGTTAGTTGGCAGATGCACCTCTTCGGTGGGCTTGCGGGCATCTGGGCTGCGGTGATGTTTAAGCGCGGTCGTGCACGTGGCTAAGAGTGCACGTCGCTAAGAGCCCGAGGTACGTGGCATCAGCTCCTGACGAAATCGGCCTAGAATAGGAGCTTCGGTGTTTGACCAACGATATGAGGAGTCCAGATAGCGGTGGGAGCAGGAGCAGAAACTCAGGCAGTCAATCAGCTGACAGCGCAGGATAGCGGCTTCCCCGACCGAACAGCGCCGATTGGCATCTTTGACTCCGGCGTCGGTGGGCTGACAGTGGCACGTGCCATCATGGATCAGCTGCCGCACGAGTCGATTATGTACATCGGCGATACTGCCAACGGCCCTTACGGCCCGTTGCGCATCGCCGAGGTTCGTCAGCACGCGGAAGCGATTGCCGATGAACTGGTTGCACGCGGCTGCAAGATGATTGTCATTGCCTGCAACACGGCTTCGGCCGCATTTTTGCGTGATGCCCGCGAGCGCTACCCAGTCCCAGTAGTCGAGGTCATTCTGCCCGCTGTGCGCCGTGCGGTCTCGACCACCAGGAATGGAAAAGTCGGCGTAATCGGTACCGCCGCCACAATTCGCTCTCGTGCCTACCAAGATCTCTTTGATGCAGTGCCTGGCGTGGATGTCTCTGCGGTCGACTGCCCGCGATTCGTGGACTTTGTCGAGCGAGGAATCACCTCTGGTCGCCAGATTCTGGGACTTGCGGAGGGCTACCTCGCGCCATTGCAGGCCGATGGTGTAGACACCCTCGTTCTGGGCTGCACCCATTATCCGCTGCTGTCTGGTGTGATTCAGCTGGCTATGGGGGAGGACGTCGCCCTAGTGTCGTCGGCGGAGGAGACGTCGAAGGATGTTCTGCGCATCCTCACAAAGACCGACATGCTCGCTGACCCGGAGAGCAATCCGAACCCTGTGCGCACATTCGAATCCACTGGAGATCCGCAAGTTTTTGCATCCCTGGCAAAGCGCTTCCTTGGGCCGGGTATTAGCCAGGTCACTATGCATTCCCAAATGTGACCTTTCTTATTAAATCCAGACACTCCATTGGTTTTTTGCTCGTTTTTGATCAATTACATGGCAAGCTTGAAGTATGCGATTGAAGGTTCTGGGATGTACAGGCAGCATGGGTGGCCCATCGGCGCCAGCATCTGGCTACCTCATTGAGCTGGATAACGGTCGAACCTTTGTCATTGATTTGGGTCCCGGTGTCCTCGCCGAATTGCAGAAGATCTCTGATCCTGCAGCTTGTGATTTGTTACTAACTCATGTGCACCCAGACCACACTGCAGACATTCCAGGGCTGCTCGTCTGGCGTCGCTTCCACCCGACAGCCCCGGCGAGTTCCCGGAATCTCCTGGTTGGCCCCGGAGACATTCACGACCGGATAGGCACCATGTGCAAAGCACTGGGAAGTGAAGAAGATGCCAACCTGGAAGACACTTTTGATCAGGTTGTGAGTAACCCCGGTGAGCCACTGTTAGTCGGTGGGGGCGAAGCGGACGGAGGCGCCGTCGTCACGCCGTATAACATGGTCCACCCGGTGCCAGCTGTTGGATATCGCATTGAAGCAGATGGTCTGACCATTGCGTACACCGGAGATACTGCGTGGACCGATGAATTGGTGGAGCTGGCGCGGGATGCGGATATCTTCATCTGCGAAGCCACATGGTGCAGCAACGAAGAGGGCACCCCACCGGACATGCACCTGACAGGCTTTGAGGCCGGAAAGGCAGCGACGCTGGCGGGGGTTAAGAAGCTGGTGCTGACTCACATTCCGCCATACGCCGACGGTGAAGAAGCACTACGTGCTGCGAAGAGTACCTTTGCCGGTGACGTTGAATTGGCCTACCTGGGCATGGAGCTAGGCGGCTAGTCACAGCGACTATCGGGTTTCCGTACAGCTGTCGCACCGCTTCCGCGCCGGGCGGTAGGGTAGTTGGCATGACTACAGCTAATTCCGATTTTCGCCGTGCCGATGGACGCGCGGTTGATGAAATGCGCAAGGTGACCATCACTCGCGGCTTCACCGACAATCCGGCCGGTTCTGTGCTGGTTACTTTCGGTAATACGCGTGTAATGTGCACCGCTTCCGTCGAACAGTCGGTGCCACGATTCAAGCGTGACTCCGGCGAGGGCTGGTTGACCGCTGAGTACTCCATGCTGCCGGCCTCTACCCACGAGCGCATGCCCCGCGAGTCAATGCGCGGCAAGGTCAAGGGTCGCACTCACGAGATTTCCCGTCTGATCGGTCGCTCCTTGCGAGCTGCTATCGACTTGAAGGAACTCGGTGAGAACACCATCAACATCGACTGTGATGTTCTGCAGGCGGATGGTGGTACCCGAACCGCTTCCATCACCGGTGCGTACGTCGCGCTGGCTGATGCCCTGACCTACCTGCATGCAGTGGGCGCTGTTCCGGGCACCCCGCTGAAGGCACCAGTCGCAGCTGTTTCGGTTGGCATTATTGACGGCCGTGTCTGCCTGGATCTGCCTTACGAGGAGGACTCTCGCGCTGAGGTCGACCTCAACGTGGTGATGACCGCAGAGGGCAAGTTCGTCGAAATCCAGGGCACTGGCGAGGAAGGCACCTTCGACCGCGATCAGCTGAATGACATGCTCGACTCGGCGGAAAAGGGTCTGCGTGAGCTCGTTGCCCTGCAGCAGGAAGTTCTGCGTGCGCCGTACCCGGGTGAGCTGCCGTGAAGCTCCTCGTCGCTACCCGAAATTCTAAAAAACTAGTCGAGCTCGACCGCATCCTGCGTGCGGCGGGTATTGATTCGGTGGAACTTCTTTCGCTTAGCGACGTCCCGGAGTACCCAGAGCGCCCCGAAACCGGTCGCACTTTTGCGGACAACGCCTACATCAAGGCTTTCGATGGTGCGACACATACCGGCTACGCGTGCTTGGCAGACGATTCGGGGCTCAGCGTCGATGAGCTAAACGGCATGCCGGGTGTGCTCTCGGCGCGCTGGTCCGGCACTCACGGCGACGATGTCGCTAACTACGAGCTGCTGCTCGCCCAGATGGGGGACTGCCCAGATGAGCGTCGTACGGCGTCCTTCCGTACCGCCTGCGCGTTGGTCGTCCCCGGTGTCAAGGAGGTGCCGTCCGCGCTTGCCGACGGCGGTTTCCCAGCCGTCCTCGATGAAGCCGGTAATCTGCTGCTGGTTGTAGAGGGCCGCTGGCCTGGCGCCATTCTGCGCGAGCCTGTTGGGGACAATGGGTTCGGCTACGATCCGGTGTTCGCGCCCGCAGTTGGGGAGGGCAACGAAGCTGAGGGGGCCTTGTCTGCGGCACAAATGAGCGCCGAAGACAAGGACGCTTTTAGCCACAGGGGGCGTGCACTGCGTGCCTTGACTCCGGCGCTGAAAATTCTGGCTGAGGTTGAGGCTAAGGGGTAGCCCTCGGGCTGCCGAGAGCCCGCTACTTCAGCTGGAAAGCGGTCTCGACTTCCTCACGACGCTTCTTCTCGACGAAGAAGGAGAGGAACGGGACCACGCCACCGAGCGCGGTGATAATCCACTTTGCTGGTTCCCAGCGGGCCTTGGTACCCAGGTTTACGGTGGCAATGAGGAATGCCATGTAGCCGAAGCCGTGAATCTGGGCGGTGTAGAAGAACCACCGCGGCGCGTCGGCGGAGTTGTCGAGGATGAGGTACTTGTAAATCATCTCGGCACACAGCAAGAGCAGCATCACACCCGTGAAGTAGGCGGTGACGGAGAAGTACGTCAGTGCCTTCCTTACGCGCTCTTGACGATCTGGATTGATGTTGGTCACTAAAAGTCCTTTTCTCGAATAAGCAGTTATCGCCTAGGCGTTGGTGCCAGAATCCGTCGATTGTGTCTCATCCACACGCTGCACCTTTCGCGAGCCATCTGGGTTGGTCGGCAGGAATTCGTCTGGAATTTCCGTCATGACATCGTCTTTAGCCTCAAATGCGGCCTCGCTATTGCCGCTCAGGCGTTCGCGTTCGTACTCCATGTATTTGCGGTAGGCCCAAATAAAGAACAGGCCGAAAGCTGGCCACTGCAGTGCGTAGCCCAGGTTTTGGAATGAGCTGGTTGTGTTCCACCTGCTGAGCTGCCAGTAGGCGAGTGCAAGAGTGGCGCCGACTGCAAGAGCCAAGAAGATTAGTTGCACCACGCGGGTACGAGTGGGAATCTTCGCTGGCTTGTCAGTGGTATTGGAATGCTGTGAAGTGGACACATAACCACCATAGCTAGTCCGTGACCTGCCAAGCTAGCGCGCTCGCTGGATAGGCAGGGGATGGGACATTAGGAAATCTGCGGCAAACCCGTTAAAGTGTGTACAGTCCAAATGAGCTGTGAAAGTTCGTTGTGCCTGTAGGTGGCTAATAGGTAGTCCATGCTTACGGGGACTGTACGTAACTGTCACGGATTCGCGACGGGCGCCTGTGGCGGAATTGGCAGACGCGCTGGATTTAGGTTCCAGTGCCTTAGGGCGTGGGAGTTCAAGTCTCCCCAGGCGCACCACATAAATACCCCGTGACTATGCAGGTCACGGGGTGTTTTCGTTCTCCAGCCCGCCAGATTTTCCGGGTTAAGGGTCAAAATGTGTGTCTGGCTCGGCGTGTCGCGGGGGTTAGATTTGGCCTTTTTGAATGCCGATTGAGTGGGTGTAGTCGGTGTCG